>CAMDCQ010000094.1 GCA_945890595.1 Chitinophaga pinensis | reverse complement strand
GATTAACTTTGAAACTATGTTTCAAACCATTTTTACGCAATCCATAGAAAACACAAGGATCATATCAATTAGCATGTCTGGCGAAACATCGTCATGGATAGGATTTGTTATTGCTGTAAATGAAGAATTGGTAACCATTGAGCATTTATCCAAATACGGACGATATGACGGCATAGTAACGTTAAAAATAATAGATATAGAGCGTATAGATATAGATGACGAAATCTGTCGCAGTATTCATTTTTTGTATCACAATAAGGCCGAACTTGAACGACTATCTAAGACGTACGAAAATAGCGAACGAAATACAGGTGACTTTTTAGCTGTACTAACTGAGTGTAAAGAAAAAAATCTTATTTGCTCGGTGGATACCAAAGAATTATACCTCGCCTGCTTTGTAATTGATGTAAATTTTGAAGAAATTCACTTTTTAGCTATTGACGAATACGGACAAAAAGATGGCGAATGTTTCGTTAAAATGGAGGACATCAATTATGTGTCGTGTGGCAGGTTACAAGAAATGAGACGATTACTGCTGTATAATATTCATTATAGAATTTAAGTCGCTTCTAAGATTATGTTCTATTACTTAGCTAAATCTTCAGTTATTCAATGGCAATAATCTTTTCCTTTTTTCCTGCAAATAGTACATCGTCACCTGGTAACAATCCCATGATTGCCTGACCTATGGGCGATATAGCCGACACAGCAAAAATAATTTGCCCCTCTACTTCTAGTTTGCCAATGCCCACACTGATATACATTTGTTTGTTATCTGTAGTTACAACCGCTCCAAGTTGTGCTGAGCTACATTCCTTTTCTGGACTTATTTGGCTCAATATGTTTCTCTCACGTATCGCATTATTTATGGTTTGATTTAACCTGTCTAGTTCCTCCTGTCCCATTGCTCGTGCCGTTTCATACTTATTTCCAGATGTACTGTTTTCTTCCCCTACAATAGATTCTTGCACTTTATCAATAGCCGCCTGAAGTTCGGCCAATTGCGTATTTACTTTCGCCATGCAAGCTTCATATACTTTTGTCTTTGTCATACTTCTCAACTCAAATGTAGTTCTTCGTAACTTTAGTTGCACTACTTTTTGTTTGAATAACACACATTTGTGCTCAATGTTAAGTTTTATAAAAAAGTTATTCGGCCCGAGTGTAGACCTTGCTGAAAAGATAAAAGAGGGCGCCATCATAGTAGATGTACGAAGTGCTGGTGAATATGCGGGTGGTCATGTAAAAGGGAGTAAAAACATTCCGCTAGGCAACATTAGCGCCAAGTTAGAAACCATCAAAAAATGGAACAAACCCATTATTGCATGCTGCGCAAGTGGTATGAGAAGTGGTAGTGCCGTTTCTGTACTGAAACAAAATGGTATAGAAGCGTACAACGCAGGATCTTGGCAAAAAGCGAATAGACTGGTTAACAAATAATATTACTCCTCTAAAGTTCTTTTTAAGAGAGCTTTAAGTATCCCGTTCGTACTATTCCTGATGTCATTTTTTACGAGTGGCATAAAAAACTCATTTCAATTCTGTATTATTGACGTATCAAAGGAATTTAATATGAGAAGAGTATCATTAACATTAGTAGCAAGTGTTGTTGTTTTAGCAACCTTTGCGTGGATTGTAACCGCGTTAGTAGCTGACGACGTAAAAGGAACGTACTGGAATGCCGACAAAACGGCTCAAATACGTATTTACAAAGGTACCAACGACAAGTACTACGGTAAAATTGAAATGCTAACAGCACCCAACAATCCTGACGGAACACCCAAAAAAGACCCAAACAACCCAAAAGCTAACCTGCGTAACAGAGATCGTTTAGGTATGGTTATTATGAATGGTTTTACATGGAATGCCTCTGAACAAAAGTGGGAGAACGGGACGATTTACGATCCTACTGAAGGTAAAACATACGATGGATATGTTTACTTTGAGGGCGATAATAAAAAAGTATTGAAGCTTCGCGGCTATGTAATGGGCATGACCTGGTTAGGTCGTACATCCGATTGGCAACGAATAAAATAAACCTTTAAAAATTATTGATGGACTGACTAAGTGCCAGAAACGGACTCAATAAAGTTCAAAAATGCCTGCACCTCGTGTAGGCATTTTTTTTGATCTTCAAGCATCGACAGATGGCCGACATCTTCAAGTACACTTACTTGAGAAATCGCACATAGAGCTGCCAATTTATACACTTCATCTTTAGGATAATGAGTGTCTTCTTCTCCCTTAAGCCAAAGCACAGGCTTCGTAAATTGGGATAGCACGGCTCGTTTGTCTTCCCTATTTTTCATTGCTTCCAATCCTGCTATTATCGAGCTGGTTAGGGTTGAACTTACCATTGGTGTCATCTTTTCCTTGGCTATATCTACGTGCAAGGGTGCTACAAGGCCCGGAACAAAGAAACTGAAAAACTCTTTGGTTCCACGCTTCTCAATAAACCGAATTGTTTTTTCCCTATTTATCTTTTTTTCATCACTATCTGCCATAACTGTGGAGTGCACAAATGCTGCTCCTCTAAGCTCGGTGCCGAACTGCTCCATATAATCTGCTAGAATATATCCTCCCAAACTATGCCCCCACATAATGGTATGTGTAGCATTCTCAAAAACCAGTAATTCATGCACTTGTCTTGCTACTTGCGTTAAGCTACCAAAAGCCATTTGGCTGCTTTTACCAAAGCCCGGTAAGTCTATTGCAATGCAGGTATAACACAATGATAAATGGGCAATTAAATCGTCCCAAATAGAACTGTTCTCGCAAAATCCGTGTAAAAAACAAAGGTGGGGACCACTCCCCACCTTTGAATATGAAATATTAGTATATGTTAAGTTCAAAGATATTAATCGTAGAACTTGTAACGTGTGTCTTTCACATCTGCTAATTTGTTCAGAGCCATTTGAATGTCACCTTCTATAGATTGAGAGTTTTCCATTCTAAGTTGCATTTTTACCGAAGCAATATCAGCTGGATCGTATTGATTTTCATTGTTTACGAAAACCACCGCAACAGAACCTTTACCTTCGATAACCTCAGAACGTTTGCCCGCAGGCGTGCCCAATACAGTACCTATAATTTTTTCGTCTTGACCAATAAATGCCAAACTTCCCGTCATGAAAGAAGTAGCAGGTGCTGCTATTACGTTCACTCCAAGCGCCTTTGCTAGTGCATCTGCCGTTTTTGCTTTGGCTAAAGCTCCTTCCATCTTCGTCATAAGATCTTTCGCTTTCAATTCATTTCTAACCAACATTTCTAGTTCACCTCTCAAGTCTTGTGCATCAGGTAATCCCGCGTTTCTCATTTTAGAAACTCTAGCTACTAAGTAACTTCCGTTAAGGTCAATTATTGGAGAAATATCGCCTTCTTTGGTTTTCTCGTCAAATAACCAACGCGCTATTTTGTTAGACTCTGAAACTCCTGAAATTGCTCTATTTTCTTCTGTTATTCTATTCGCCACACGTTTCGTAATGTTCATAGATTCGGCTACTTCTTCAAAGCTTTTATCTCCTTGTGCTTTGGTTAATAACTCACCAGCTAGCTTGTACACGTCGCCGTCTGTCGTTGAACTTGCGTATAAACTTTGATTTAACACCGCAACCTGTACTGTTTTACGGCTTACTCCACTCGTAGCTTTTGCTATATGCACGCCTTGCTCACTTCTAGCTATTACATAATTACCATCACCACTATTAAACAAGGTGTTTAGTAATCTTTTTGGATAAGCACCACTTCCTTCACGCACCCAGCCCATATCGCCACCTGTACTACGCGTAGCGTCGTAGTTTTTCAAAGAAGCTTCCGCAGCAAACGTAGTTTCTCCACTTTTGATTTTTGCTAATACCGCTCGTGCTTCTTCTTCAGCCTTAGCTGTATCTGTACCAAATACGCTAAAAAGAATATGACTTGCTTTTACGGAACGAAGCGAATCCGTTCCCGTAGCTAATACTTTAAATAGTGTATACACGCCATCTTTTTGGAATGGTCCAACCACTTTACCCGTTTCTGCACCAAAAATGTTATCTTCCATTTCTGGAGAAAAAGAACCTCTCACTTTAAAGCTAGGATCAAATGGTGTTTCACTATTCATGATGCTCACAAATAATGAATCTTCCGTAGTGGTTGCAAATTTCTCAATCGCTTCTGCAGACCAATCAAGCATTCTAAGCGAATCCTCTCTTGATGGTATAACGTAGAGATTTACAAATTCCATATCTCTGCTCGCTTTCTGCTCGTACTTCTCACCAAATCGTTTCGCATAAGAAATTAATTGTCTATCAGAAACCTCGTACAATGAGTCTGCTAATTGCTGATAAGGAAGTGCAACTATGCTTGCATTTACAGATTTACGTTCATCCTGACCTTTTGTTCTTGCCTCTAAATCCGTAGCGTAAAAAGAACTCGCTATCAATGCAGAATATTTTTGAGCAACTAAGCTTGCCGTAAATTGATCTTGAAAGGTTTTCCAGCTTTTCAAAGCCTCTGGATTAGCATTAATATCCTCTTTTAGGAATCTCACCAATCTGTTTTTGTCAAAAACTCCTGTTTTTGGGTCAGTAAACGACTGACGAATTTGTGAGTGCGTATTGTCTCCAATAGTCAAATCCTCAAGCTCTGCTGCACTTATGGATAATCCCAATTTTTCGTGTTGAGGCTTAATAGTTTTGGCTTCTATCAATTGTTTCCAAGCTTCATCTCTGTATTGCGCAGAAGTAGTTTCATCCATTACAAATCCAGGATTGTTTTGTAACACTTGATTTTTTAGTTCTTCGAACTTACCATTAAATTCTTCATACGTTACGGGCTGACCAGCTATTGATCCTACATTGTTTTCGCTAGAACCAAAAATACTGGTTCCTGAACTTACAAAGTCTGTAAGTACGAATGCTAGCATAGCTGCACCAATTACCAATAAAAGACATCCAGATTTATTTTGGATTTTCTGTAAAAGGCTTTCTTCTTCGTTGTTATATTTATCTGACATATTGGTCTTTAAAAAATAGTGTGCAAATTAAGTGGTTTTGTGCTTAAAAGTCAACGTAAATGTCTTCTGGTCGTTATTCTAGTTAAAGGTATTTTTATTTTTACCTGATAAATTGCATAACCAACTGAAAATAAGCGTATTTACAATTACTTCGTCAGCTTATATTTTTGTTTTCTAAGCGCAAATTTCCTTCTTATGGAGACGTTTATTTTCACTGTGCAATCTTCTTCAGGCTTTTTAATTGACATTATAGGAGAATCTTTAGGGTAATCCTCAGCCGTATAGAGACCGCCACCTTTTTGTGCATAAACTAACTTATCATGTGATTTCACTTTTATTGTGTAGCGCACTACTATGGGCACTGAGGAGTTGACCCATAAGGCCAGACTATCCGCTTCATCAAGGATAGCGATTACATCATTTTTTGTCGTATTCACATTATATGCCATGCACTTCGTGTAATCTACCGTAAAACCCATTTCTATACTTGTTGCATTGGTCAAATCATTGGCTGTATAAACCGTGGCTATCAACTTGTCTTGCACGTCTATATCTAAGTAATCACCATAAAAAATAGCTCTACCTGGCAATGGAATAGGATGTTGAGTTACATACATCACCTTTAAATCCTTGTCTAATGAGACTTTACTTACAGCAACTCTATAGAAAATACCTTCATCAGAGCCTGCAAAATCATAATAGGCTACAAATACTTCACCGGTGTTTTGGTTTATACTGATGTTCGGAAAATATTGGTGTGCACGGGTGGTATCCTTGGATAAGTTAAGACGATTGCTCCATGTCATTCCTTGGTCTTTGGAATAGATTAGCCAAACATCCGCATTGCCATTTATTTCGTCTGCCCAGGTTACATATTGTATATCATTAACGGTATCGCAGGCGATAAAGGGCATCCCATTCGCACGCATAATATGTGGCATCGCCATATCCCATCCACCAGGTTGTGTTGCAATCCTGCGGTCTTTACCCCATGTGTTTCCGCCATCGGTGCTTTTATCCAGCCAAATGGCGTCATAGCCTGCCCAAACCGCATATACCTCACCTTTTTTTCCGACGGCTGTCGTAACACCTTCTAGCGTATTATCACTGTCTAAGCAATCTCCTGTGGTGTCTGATAGGGTAATTGCTGCAGAAAACGTATCAGCACTTGCCATGTATTTTGAAAATCTGATTCTACTTCTGTCTAGTGGATTATCGCTATCGTACGTATCAAATTCTGTCCAAGTTACATAAACATTCCCTTTCCAGCGAGCGCTGTGGTTATCAGAACATAGCCAAGGCTTATCTTGCATTTTATTCGAATTATACCCTACCGAATACGATTTCTCTATCCAGTTTACAGGATCTGTTATTTTTTGAACCACTATTCTGTCAAACCAATCACCATATTCTTTTTGAGGAGTTTTTGCTAAGTGAGCAAAAAACAAACAAGTGTCGCTGTAATGCAAAACCGGATCTCCGTATACTCCAAGAGGTGAAGTGCTTTTTATTTTTGTGTACTCCGTATCACCCAACTCTTTAACATAAAAATTATTGATGTTGGATGCCGAAACGATTGATTTTGTTTTTGGGTGAACGGCAATACTCGGTTCATTTGGATTGCCACTTTTATCGAGTGTTACATGCGTGAACTGCGCTTTAGTAAGCAGAAATGCCAATGCAAGTAATGCAGTAATCGTTATCCTCATTGGGCAAATATACGGTATACGAATGGCACTGCATTTTGGTCTAAGCGACTCGCTAGTACCTCATCTCCACTAATCCAGAAATTGCTTCTGATTTATCCTTGCCTAATTGTACAACAAAAAAATAGGTGCCTTCAGGCAATAACTCCTCTTGACCATACACGCCACCAGTCCAGCACGTTTCGGGGTTGTCTGTGGTAAAAACGCGTTCGCCCCATCGATTGTATATTTTAAGACTATACTCTGTACATTCTAAAAAATCTCCGTCAAACTTAAAGCAATCATTGAGCCCGTCATTATTAGGCGTAAAGACGTTATACAGTTTAATCTGAGGAACTATTTTTGAAGATATTACCACTTGTTGTTCGTAGCTGCTGGCACAAGGTGTCCCTTGGTTTACACTAAGCTTTATGCTGAAAGTCCCGGGAGCAGTATACGTATGTTGAGGATTGCTGCTCTCGGAAAACGTACTATCTCCAAAATCCCATAGGTACGTAGCCGCATTCTTACTTTTATTTTCAATCGTCAGCTTATTGTCGCATTCTTCAAAATTTACCGTGAATTCTGCATCGGACTGGGCTAAAACGGTTATCTCTCGTTTGTATATAGATGATACATTGCACGTATTACTGTCAATTACGGTGAGGGTTGCACTATATTTACCTGGGTTTTGGTATATATGCTTTGGATTAAAGAGCGTAGACGTATCTCCGTCTCCAAAATCCCAATAGAACGTACCTCCAAGTACACTTTTATTAATGAATTGGACAGTGAGCGGACCACAACCAATTGCTGGAGTAACGATAAAATCTGCAATTACTGCTGATTTTATTTGTAAGTCTATTTTGAAAGAAGCGTTGGAACACCGTACACTTGGATTTTTGGTATAAACGGCTCCAGACGTGGTCGGAAAATCCTGATATCCTCGTCTACCTTGCTCAGGACAGCTGCTGCACACGCTCTGATACACAACACCTTTGCGGTCAAACCTGCTAGTTCCACCGTCTACGTGGTCACCAGTGCTATCCCCTCCAAAATACGTAGCATAGAGCAGGTCTTTGGCATCTCTACCAAACACAATAATGTAAAAATCCTCTCCATCTGTTTCTTTTTGAACAGCATCCGCGGTGAATGGCATATTCAAAGTTGAGCCCGGATGTAGATCTGGTTCTACATTAGAACCCCAGCCTGAAAAGTAAATATGATCACATACGTCTATTAAAAAAGCACTGGGTGTTAAATTGGGTTTTAAGTTGCTGTTCCCAAAGGTTGTTTGCAAATCAACATTCTGAAGGAGGGTGTCTATTCTAAAAACAAACTGACCCAGATTGCTACTACCATACGCTCCTGTCGTTTTGGTAATGGCTCCCTCCGTTTGACCCGCTGCATATATCCGCTCATCTGCATCTAAACCTATAAAATAAATCTGATCATAGGCAGACGTGCCCCAATATGATAATCTAAGCAAACTTCTGTCTGTTTTATCCATTACAGCCAGAAGGCCATCTACATCTCCACTGAAGGTTGAACCATATACACCTGCCGTAGTGTCTAAGTTGCTACTGGTTGTACCTCCCGCTACATAGATTCTGTTTTGTGTGCCCAACTTAATACTATACAATGCGTCCGCACCACTTCCTCCCAGATAGGTAGCCCAATGAAGGGTCTTAAGATCTGGCGAAAGTTCAAATACATACCCATCATATCCGCCTTTCCTGGCATTTTGAAAGGCATTTACTGTTGGCATGTTATCAGAAAAAGTACACGTTGCCACAAAAATATTTCCGTCATCGTCTGTAATGATGTCTCCGCGGTAGTCGTCAGAATAATTATAACGCAAAAGAGAACTTTGATTTAGTCCATCGTTTCTATCACCTCCCAAAAAGGTAGAACCCAATAGCACTTTCCCATCGGACGAGAATTTAGTTACATAGAT
>CAMDCQ010000093.1 GCA_945890595.1 Chitinophaga pinensis | reverse complement strand
AAGCCCTATTATGACGCGTTAAGCACTGTATTTGGCGTAATGGCAACGTTCTTAGAATTATACAAGTATTATGTAGCGTGGAGTTTCTGGGTCATCATAAACGGGTATACCATCTGGCTTTACGGCATAAAAGAGCTTAATTTTTTGGCTCTTAAGATGGTCATTTACACTGTACTCTCCATATACGGCTTAATTTCATGGCGTAAAAAAATGGTACCTGACTCCTCTAATTAATTCTTTTTAGATTCTTATTTCTTTAGACTAGCGCGTTTTTACTTTGGCAGAATTACTCAAAATAATAAGAAACTCTGGTTATGTATAAGCTTGTATCTATGCCATCTACAGGTCCTTTAAGGTATTCTTCAATAATGGGCATGCGTTGTACTTTAGCATTATCTTTTAACCAAGATTGAATTCCTTTATGAGCTTCGTTTAACGCTTCATAACCTCCTTTGTGGATGAACGAGATACTGTTTGTATACAGTTGAGCGTCCCCTATGTTAAGCACAATTGTTGAATCTGGCCCCTGTATACTAGGGGTAGTTGGTATTGCTGCAGCTATGTTTATATGGTTACTATCCTCATCCCATTCATAAAAAAGTCCTGCAGGAGCACCTTCGGGTTTTGTGTTGTTTGTTTTAAGATGGTTGTATATAAACCCGAACGAATTGCTGAAAAATGTTTTCATATCTGACTTAGGTAAACGATCTTTCGCTATTAAGGTATATATCACTCCATGTTCTTCTAAGGTTACAATACTATTTTCAGTTACTCCCAATTCTTGATTTGAGCTTGTTTCAACATAGGCTTTAAGATTATTTAAGCCTTGAGTAAAATCAGGTCCTATCCATTTATCCAAAAAATAATTAATGATTTTAAATGGATACCTCTGCTCAGATTCAATGGTCCATTGTACAACGGTTTGTCCATTTCTCTCTTTTAGAATAAACGTTCCACCAAAACTATATTCCCGGCCATTATTAATCAGATTAAGCGTGAAATCTAAGCTCACGTTATTTACAAAACTTTTTACGACAATACTGCCATTTTCAAGGTCTTCATGTTCAGATGACCACGAAAATTTTTGAATCTTATCACCTAGTTCCCCTTCGAATGTTCTCACTTGACTTAAATCTTTAGCATACCAGGCATCCCACTTTGGCCACTTTCTGAGATCTGCCAATTGAGCAAATACAACTTCTTTAGGCGCATCAACACTTATGGTACGTCTTATCAATTTGGTGCTCGGAGCAAATAATGAAGCTAATAAGGTAGCTACAAGCATAATTAAAAGAAAATACAGTATGCCTTTTATTAGTTTCATAAAATATACACGATCAGCTATAAACTCTACAAATGTACATTTATGCTGGCTAGACTAAAGCAAAAAAGGAATTGAATTTACGTTGATGAGAAGTATAAGAATTGGGGTGTCCAAGTGATTAGCTGTGTTCATACGCCCAAAATTGAATGCATTACTCAGATACCTTTTCAAACTAACGTCCACCATCATTTCTATAAAAACCCTTATAACCTAATCCAATCTAAATTTTAAATTTGCACCTAGAATTAGTTCCATGAAAGTACTATACATAACCCTTATCACTGCGCTATTTTGTATTATAGCATGTTCTGGTCCTTCTGAAGACCAAAACATAGACAACACTGTTGCTGCAGTCGACACTATTCTTGCACAAGACACACCTAACAAAACACCTAATAATAAAATAATGGAAAACGGACTTTATGCCAAAATGAATACTTCTATGGGAAGTATCCTAATTAAACTTGAATTTGAAAAAACACCCCTAACAGTAGCCAATTTTGTTGGTCTTTCTGAAGGTGTAATCCCAAACACAGCAAAAGAAGCTGGCAAGCCATACTTTGATGGTCTTACCTTTCACAGAGTTATACCTGATTTTATGATACAAGGTGGAGATCCTTTGGGCCTAGGAATGGGCGGTCCAGGTTATAAATTTAAAGATGAGTTTCATCCAGAATTAATACATGACAGACCTGGAACTTTATCTATGGCTAACTCAGGACCTGGAACTAATGGAAGCCAATTTTTCTTGACGGTAGCAGCTACACCACACCTAAACGGGAGACACTCAGTGTTTGGTTATGTGGTTGAGGGTATGGACGCCGCCTATGCTATAGCCGGCGCTCCAAGAGATGGACGAGATATGCCACACACTCCTATTGTTATTAACAGCATGGAAATAGTGCGAATGGGCGAAGCTGCTGAAGCATTTGACGCTGCTAAAACATTCGACGCTCTAAAATAATGACCACCGTAGATTCTATAAACTTTGCTGGCAAACGCGCATTAATACGTGTAGATTTTAATGTGCCGCTTACTGCCGAATTTAAAATAACAGACGATAGTCGTATGACTGCTGTATTGCCTACCCTTCAAAAAATATTGAACGATGGCGGCTCAGTAGTGCTTATGTCACACTTAGGTAGACCCAAAGGAGGTCCAGAAGCTAAGTATTCTCTCCGTCCTTTAGTATCTCATTTGTCTGAACTAACTGGCACCGAAGTACTATTTTCTGATGATTGTATTAGCAATGAGGCGTTTGAAACTAGTGCAAACATGTTGTTTGGAAGCATCCATTTATTAGAGAATCTACGATTTTATAAAGAAGAAGAAACTGGTGATACTGCTTTTGCAGCGTCATTAGCAAAACATGGCGATATTTATGTGAATGATGCGTTTGGTACAGCTCATAGAGCACATGCGAGTACCGCTATCGTAGCTTCCTTTTTTGAGCAGAAATGCTTTGGCTATCTAATGGCTAAAGAAGTTGCAAACGCCAAAAAATTAATGAATAATCCCGATAGACCATTTACCAGTATCGTGGGAGGTGCTAAAGTGAGCGATAAGATTTTAATTATTGAAAACTTACTCAGCATAGCAGATCATATTATAATTGGTGGTGGAATGGCCTATACATTTTCTGTTGCCAAAGGTGGCACCATAGGCAACTCTCTTTTTGAAGCTGATCGTGTAGAAAAATGTGCTGAAATACTTGAAAAAGCAGAAGCAAAGGGCGTACAAATTCACTTACCTCAAGATACTATAATCGCAAACGCATTTAGTAATGAGGCAGATACGCAATTATGTGACAGTGGGGCAATACCTGATGGATGGATGGGTTTAGACATCGGTGAAAAAGCGATAGAATCTTTTTCAGAAGTGCTTCTTAAATCCAAAACCATACTATGGAATGGGCCAATGGGCGTGTTTGAAATGACCAGTTTTGAGCACGGAACAAAAGCTGTGGCACAGGCTGTCGCAGATGCTACCAAACTGGGAGCATTTTCTCTTATAGGTGGTGGAGATAGTAGTGCTGCCGTTAAGAAATTTGGGTTTACTGATGATGTAAGCTATGTTTCTACTGGGGGTGGAGCTTTACTTGAATTTTTTGAAGGAAAAGAATTACCTGGAATGGCCGCTATCGAAGCCTAAGTTTTGCATTGGTAGATTTTAAAAAGGAGCTTACTATTTGTAAGCTCCTTTTTTAGTATCAAATCTTAGAATAGTAATACCTATTCCATACCCAAATTAAACCCGTACCCAGCAAACTTTTAATTACTAGTCCAGGAAGTAGTTCAAAAAGGGTGTCTATTGCCTTATAAATCGAACCCGCATGCCAACCAACCACACAAATTCCTAAAGTCAAAATAACCACATGAATTTGCACTAAATAGCTGAAAAGAGCTAGGACTGTTACTTCATTTGGAACAGGAATAAATGCCGCTAGTACAAAACCAATAAAAAAACCCAACGGCCAAGAGATAACATACGCCCAACCGTTATCACCATTAAATACCCTGAATCCCGCTATGCCTAAAGCCATATAACCAAGTATAAGGAAAAGTCTCCACTTTTTGGGCAATAGATAATATCCAACACTTAAAACTAATGTTTGAAAAGTAAAACTAACCAAGCCTCCAAGATCTACCTCGACCTTTGAGGCTAGAATCAATGCCAACAAAAAAGCACCTGCTAAAAACAAGTGCTTCTGGATAGATTTAATGTCTGTTGATTTATTTATTGGAATCTGCATATCCGAATACTTTTTTCAGCAAATCAGTAGCTCTAGCTGCTGGATTTTGTCTAATCTTATCTTCTTCCAGTTTTACTTGGCTAAATAGTGCAGCCATTGCTTTATCTGTTACATAATCATTCAAATTAGTTTGTACACTTTTACCCATCGCCATATTATATGCACTAGAAACTTTAGTCCAAGGCTCATCAATTTTAAGATTGTCGAGTGATTTTTTAATAACTGGGGTAAACTTCTCCTTGAGCTGAGTAGAAGTTGCATTTTTTAGATAATTGGTTGCGGCTCCCTCTCCACCTGTAACAATTTTTATGGCATCTGTTATGCTCATAGATGTAATCGCATTTAAAAAGATTGGCTTTGCTTCTGCCATAGCGTTTTCCGCTCCAGCATTCATTGAAGTAACTACTTTTTCAAAATAAGGACCTGCTAAAGCATTTGCTAAACGATTTCCTTCTATCTTAGACATTGCATTTTGAACCTCATCTGGCATTAAAATTTTGTAGGCTGCATTTTTCAAAAAGCCATCTTTTTTTCCCAGAAAAGACGTTCCATTCGCAACACCGGTTTCCAAGGCCTGCTTTAAACCAGATGCCGCTTCACTTTGGGTGATGCCGGCAATATTACTTCCTTGACTTGTCGTTTGAATAACGCTTAAAAGTTCTTGACACGATGAAAGTGCAAGTAATAGAGCAATTGGGAAAATTAATTTTTTCATATGTGTTTATTTCTTAATGGATTCTCTGAGCTACTATCAAAAACATTGCCGAAACTTACGGAAAAAGGAAACTTTCGTAAACAGCGTTCATAATATTCTTTCTAACGCCCATTTCTATCAACTTTCTGTTGTCTTGAGTTGGATAAACCCTGTTTGATAAGAAAACATATATCAAATCGTATTTAGGGTCGACCCACACAATAGTTCCCGTAAAACCAGAATGTCCAAAAGTTTCTTCAGAGGCATAATCACAAGCTGGATTAGATCGATTTTTATCCATTTCTGGTTTATCCCAACCTAAACCTCTGCGGGAGTTAGTAGATTGTTTAGCTGTAAAGGAATTGATGGTTTCCGGTTTAAGGTATTGCACGTTTTTATATTCTCCACCGTTTAGGAGCATTTGCATTAAAGAAGCAAGCGACTCTGCGTTTCCAAACAAGCCCGCGTGACCTGAAACTCCACCCAACATTGCCGCAGCAGGATCATGCACCATTCCTTGCACCAATCCCTTTCTCATATCTGGACTTATGGAAGTAGGTACAATCTCGTCTGCGTTAAACTTATAAAGCGGCAAAAAAGTAAGTCTATTCAAGCCCATCGGTGTGTAGAATACATCACTTACATATTGCTCAAAACTAGTTTTTGTTACGCGCTCTATTAATTCCTTCATCAAAATCATACCTAAGTCACTATATTTATAATGGCCCACAGCTCCTAATTCTGAATCATAAATTCTTTGTAAAATATGATCTTTGTAATCGTTCAGAACATACAATTGATTACCAACATAAATGCAGTGGCTGTCGTTCATCTCGCATGCATAGACCGAATCATAAATCACTTGATTTCCCATCGTTTCGGTATAAAACGGAATCCAATCTTTCAGTCCCGCCTTGTGTTCCAAAACCATTTTTATGGTCATTTTTGATTTATCTGTTTCTTCTAGTTCAGGCAAGTACTTAGACATTTGATCATCGATAGAAATGAGACCCTTCTCCTGTAATTTCATTAACGTGACCGTGGTTGCAGCCACTTTTGTTATGGAAGCAAGATCATATAAATCAGAGTTTTTTACTTCGTTTGGACTACTAAAGGTGTGCTTGCCAAAACTTTTATTGTAAACTATGCGCCCATCTTTAGCAACCAAAATCTGACAACCCGGAGTGGCTCCCAAGGCTATAGCCTCCTTGGCAATCTGATCAATTTTGTCCAGTTTTAATGTTGAGATTCCAACTTCTTCCGGAAACGCAATGTCTAACTCACTTATCGGTAGCGTAGTAAGCCCCATTTTTGCTTTATATTCTGTACCAATGGATACGGATAACAAAGCATTCACTCCAATGACCCCGAATATTGCCTCTGCAGCCTTTAAATGATTGCCGGGTAAATCATCATAGGCGAGTAATACCGTTTTTTGATGGTTGAAGCTTTTAAGATTATACGGATTACCAAAATCCACCAACACTACATTATTTTTTCCGCTTAATTGATTTACAAAGCTGGCCATATTAGCAGTAACGCCATATGTTGGCGGGTACTTGCTCATGTTGTGCAGAGACACAATAGTCAAGTCGTAGCCGGCCATTTTTGACCTTAATGCTTTGAACTGCTCGATACTCGCATCCTTACTTATGCTCAAGGTTGTAACTCCTTTGTATTTTGCTACTTCTTTTTGAAACGAATTTTTCGTTCCATCACCAATGGCTATTGCCAGTATTTTCTTTTTAGCTTTAGGGTCTATCGGTATTAGTTTGTTTTCATCTTTGACTAAACAGAGTTCTTGTGCTATTAATTTGTAATTAATGTATTGTGCATGAGCGCTGTTTAAGTCTTTCTCTACATTTTCCTCATTTAGCGGTTTAAAATCATCCAAGCCCATAGCTTGCTTGTAATTTAAAATTTTTAAAATCTTGCCGTTTACATATTCCTCTGTGAGACGTCCATCGTTTATCGCTTCTTTGATAATACGTATCGCTTTGGGTATATCGCCAGGAGAAAGTAAGATATCATTTCCTGCCGCAAGTGCTTTGTACTCTAACTCACCATCAGGGTGGTATTTAGCAACACCCTGCATATTGAGTGCGTCTGTAAATGACAGCCCCATGAAGCCCATTTCTTGTCGTAGTATTCCGTTAATAGCTTTGTCAGAAATACTCATTGCAATATTCTTACGGTTATCTATTGCAGGTATAAATAAATGTGCTGTCATAACAGACATTATACCTTGGTCTATCAAGTATTCAAATGGCTTAAACTCTACCTCTCTAAGTCGTTGTAAGGAGTGATTAATTACCGGAAGGTCTTTGTGTGAATCGACATCTGTATCACCATGACCCGGAAAATGCTTGGCACACGCTATAATTCCGGCATCTTGCATGCCTTTTGCATAAGCCCAACCTTTTTTACTTACATTAAGTGGATCCTCTCCAAAGGATCGATAATTGATTACTGGATTATTAGGGTTATTATTAATGTCTATTACTGGAGCAAAATTTACATGAATACCCATGCGTTTACATTGACGCCCTATTTCTAAGCCCATTTCATAAATGACATCATCATTTTGAATACCTCCAAGACCAAGCTGATAAGGATACGAAATAGTGTTTGACAGTCGCATAGCCAAACCCCACTCGCCATCTATGGCAATTAAAAGTTTAGTTTTAGACATTGCTTGAAACTTATTGGTCATTTTAACCTCCTCGGTTGGGTCACCTTTAAAGAAAATAACACCCCCGACATGATGCTGCTGCACCATACGCTCTACTTCAGCAATGTGCTCACGACCTAACGTTGGTCTACACTCTATCATGAAAAGCTGTCCCAATCTCTCATCCTCCGTCATGGAATCGAAAGTTTGCTGTGCCCAGGTATTTACTTGTTTTTTAAGATTAGCTTGGCCCTTTCTTGGAGGAGCAAATAGCTGAGAAAATGAACTAATTAAGAAAAGTAGAGTGGTGTATTTCAGCCATTTTATCATAAGAACCGTTTTTTTGAATATAAAGTTACAAATTAGATTCTAAATGCCTGAAAATGAGCAAAAGACTAACCCTTACTTATAAACGTAAGTGTTTGGTAAATAGTACAATTTATTTTTAAGTTAGCTGAGGATTACCTAGCTTTCTTAGAAAGGTGATGTGTGAAACTAAGGCTTCTCTGAATGTCAAGAACTCTTGATAATTCACGCCGTGTTTGTGTGCGGTTTCCTTAACTATTTCATACAATTTGGGATAGTGAGCATGAGATATATTTGGAAAAAGATGGTGAATTACTTGAAAGTTTAAACCACCGCAATACCACGTAAGTATTTTGTTTTTCACTGCAAAATCAAATGTGTTTTTGATCTGGTGTACCGTCCACTCATCATCAGTAGTACCGCTAAATTTATCGTGATTTGATAGATCAAATTTATCAACCACATGCGCTAATGAAAAAATAACTGCTAAAATCCATCCTGCTGTGAATTCGACAATAAACAGCCCTAATAGTGCCTGCCACAAAGCGAAATCAAGTAATATCATAGGCAAGATAATCATGTACGTTAGATAAACCATTTTAAAAAGAATGATTGTTCCAAATTCCTTTAAAACCTCTTTGCCTTGTGCTTTATTCAAACCGCGTCTTCGGTATTCTTTGTATTTAGTAAAATCTGCAAAAAACCACCCTAAAGTAAGAAATCCATAAAATAACGCCCAATAAATATGCTGAAATTTATGTAATTTCTTGCGCGGTGCATCCTTGGTAAATCGAAAAAGTCCTTTTCCATCTACATCTTCATCGTGCTCATAGATATTGGTATAGGTGTGGTGAAGCTTATTGTGCTGATTTATCCAGTTGCTGCTGCTTACTCCCAACATATCTGCAGTCATCCCAAATATC
>CAMDCQ010000092.1 GCA_945890595.1 Chitinophaga pinensis | reverse complement strand
CAACAGTTTTACCGCAATTTTCACCACTTCAGAAATAGTTGCAGGTTTTGATATTTCAGACATCTCTGCAAGTAATGCCAATGTTTCTAATTTTAAACAAATAGCTTCTAATCGCTACACAGCCTATATTACTCCCATTGAGAATGGTCCTGTAAACGTACAAATTGTATCCGGAAGATTAAGTGATTTGGCTGGAAACTTAAACGCAAATCATGCTGCAACGACTCAGTATTTTGTTGGATTTTCATCCTTTACGTTCCCGGGCATATCGACAAAAGACACTATAATACAAACACCTTCCGGTGGAAAGATAACCAGTTTTGTACCATTTGGCACCAATATAAGTGCAATGGTACCTGAGTTTAGCTTGAGTGATTCTACACAATGCTTTACAAGTAATATCCAGCAAATTTCAGGTGTAAATGTGGTAGATTTTGGAGATACATTGCTGTATAAAGCCGTAGCCAAAAACAACACGCTCAAATCTTATTATAACGTCAATGTTGTTGTGAACAAGAATCCTGCTTGTGAGTTGATAAGCTTCGGATTTAATTCCCCAACTATAAATGGAATCATTACCTCGAATGCAAATGGAGGAAACGTGGAGCTTACCGTTCCTTATGGCACTAATTTAAGCACTTTGATAGCACACTTTTCTATTAGTGACAGCGCAACAGCATTCGTAAACTCCACTCTTCAAGTATCAGGTATTTCGGCCAATAACTATAGTAATCTAATTACCTTCACTGTCAGAGCACAGAATACAGCATTTTTTAAGACATATATCGTCTATGTTAAAATCGCTAAAAATAGATCCTGTGAACTATTGACCTATCAAATAGCTTCACCCTTTAGTACGGGAAACATTATCGCCATAGACTCATTAAGTGGCCGAATAGACGTATACGTCCCATACGGCACAAATATTAGCAATCTTACGGCAATTTTTACTGCGAGTGATAGTGCCGCTGTGTATGTTCAAAATGATTTACAAACTTCTGGAGTATCTGCTCATGACTTTAGCAGCACCTTGAATTATCAAGTTATCGCACAAAATACAGCCTTCTCTAAAACGTACACTGTACATGTGCACCTCAACAAGAATAAAAGCAGTGAGCTGTTATCGTTTAACATCGTTGCCCCTCCGGCTACCGGTATTATTACCTCGACAGATAGCAGTACCGGAACCGTGGTAGTAAATGTCCCCTTTGGCACGATTGTGAGCAATCTTATCGCTAATTTCACTGCAAGTGACAGTGCCACAGTTTGGGTGGGTTCTACGGCGCAACAAAGTAATGTTACGGCACACAACTTCATGAACGAGATTATTTATATAGTTACGTCACAGGATAAGAGCCGCTCTACGTCCTATTCTGTTCTTGTAAAACCATTACCCAATAGTGCTGCTGAGCTTAAAACATTTGGATTTGTTAGTCCTGAAGTAAGCGGTATCATAACTCCGGATACGCGAGGAGTAACCGTAGCGGTTTCCACGAACACTGACGTAGGTCAATTAATCGCTAATTTCAGTTTAAGTGATAGCGCTTCTGCTTATGTTAACGGGGTTTTGCAAGAAAGCACCGTTAGTTCTATTGATTACAGTGATACGGTTTACTTTGAAATAGTAGCGCAAGACAAAATCACCACAAACACCTACAAAATAGTGGTAACCAAAAGCGCAAGTTCGCTCGCTAAACTAGCTAATGGTATCTTAAAAATATATCCAAATCCCGCTAGTACTGAGATTCAACTAGATGCAAAAAATCTATTGACCAATATTTATTTCTCTTACCAGCTCACAGATGCTTTAGGCCAAATTATACGGAAAAAAGAACGCTATACAAACGATACAAAGATTGACATTTCTGACCTTCGCACAGGCATTTATTATTTACAAATTGTTACAGAAGAGGGTATTTGGCTAACACGATTCTTAAAAGAATAACGAGGGCTACTTTCCTCTGCCTTGCAGCATGATGATTACCGTGTAAATCAATATTTTAAGATCTAGCATTATCGAAATATTTTCGAGATACAGCAAATCGTATTGTAAACGCTCAACCATTTCATCTACATTTTCGGCATAACCGTATTTTACTTGGCCCCATGAGGTAATGCCTGGTTTTATTTTTTGTAGTCTTTTGTAATGTGGCGCCTTCTGCATGATTTGATCTATAAAAAACTGACGCTCAGGTCTATTACCCACTACGCTCATATCGCCCACCAGGACGTTCCAAAACTGAGGAAACTCATCAAGTCTCGTTTTACGCAAATACTTGCCCATGGTCGTTATACGAGGATCTTCTTCTTTGCTAAGTTGTGGGCCAGCTGCTTCTGCGTCCACCTTCATACTTCTAAACTTGATAATATAAAAAGGTTTACCGCCAAGTCCTATTCTCTCTTGGGTATAAAAAATAGGGCCTTTTGAGCCCATTTTGACGAGTAGTGCAATAAGAACATAAAAAGGAAGTCCAAGTGTCAGAACCAAAATGGAGGTCACTATGTCGAAAGTGCGTTTTAAAAACTTTTGCCAAGGGGGTAGCACATTCGTTTCTATTTCGATAAGAACTGCACCAAATACATTACCCATTTTTACCATACCCGCTAAATGCTGATACATATCTGGAATAATCTTTATAACAACAGATTCACCATCTAAGAGTGAAACTATGCTCGCTATATCCCCTTTTTGATACTCTTCTGTGGCGATTATCACCTCATCTATTTGATGTTGTTTGATAATAGATTCAATATCTTTTTTACTGCCTAGCTGTGGTATACCCGATACCGCTCCGTTTTCGCCGTTTACGTTTATAAAACCTTGAAAAAAGTGACCTTCAGATTTTTTTGCACCTGACAATTCCTGGTATATCTGTAAAGCCTTTGGGCCAGCTCCGATTAACAATGTTCTAAAGCCAATAATGCGATTCTTTATTTTGTTAGCAATGATAGACGAGAGTGCAATTCGAAGTATTGACGTAGGCACAAAATGCAATAGAAAGAGAACCGAAATACTCGTATAAAAACTGAGGTATTGTGATACCTCGTCATCTAATATGAGCACAAAAAAGAGGATTAAAACCCCAATTATGCTTACCGTAAGAATTTGAAAGAATTCGGTTAACCTACTCTTGCGATATACGTTTCGATACAAGCCAATTAAGCTATACAATCCAATCCAAAACAATGGAATAGACAACATGCCTAAATAAAGTTTACTGTCATTCCATACAAATTGAAGGTAGTATGTATTAAAATCCCCGTTAACAAAACATTTACGATACACAAAGAAAAATCCCCAAGCGCACATGGCAGAAAGAAAGTCAAGTAGACCGTATTTTACTATGAGTTTAGTCTTATTCAATAATGAACCAATTTTACATTATCAATATAAATAAGTGGCGTTCCTGAGCTTGTATTGGTTTGGGCACGAATAAATGCTTTGAACTCAGCACCTGCATACTCCGGATTATTTACATCCTCCTTGAGACTTATATATGCTTTTTTCCATTGCATAATGCCATTTTCATCCACTGTACTAAAAAGATTAACAATAGGCACACTGGTAACTACACTTCCTGTTAATGGATAGATACCTGTTACAAATTCTGTATTACACTTAAAATTTATCTCTAAGTATATCTCCTGTCCACTGCGTGGAAGTTTAAATGATTCAACAGAACTATTTTCAAAAATTCGTAAACCATTTGGCATGGCAACTCGCCCACTGTACTTACTCGTGGTACCATTGTATTCGAATACTTCTGCGGCATTTGATGTAATGTCCATAGTATCATAATTGGTAATATTACCTGACCTTTGAAAACTTAAGGTATTATCTTCAAAATCTTCAATCCATGGCATTTTTATAGTTTCTCTATACACTACCACCGGCTTAATAGTATCCACTTTTGCAGGAATGAAATTATGCTGGATATCATAGGGTTTTACAAAAGGATATGCCTCACGTTCATAGTAAAGTCCATTTTTTCGGATTCCGGCAATTATCGTAAGTTGCTTGGAGCCACTTTCAAGAATAGGTATAGTTGCAGGTAGTTCAAAAACACCAATTAATTTATTATTTGCATAAACCCAAGCATCAACAAAGTCATGCGAATTACTGCCAAAGTTTGTATTCTCTGTGTCTAACTCAAACTCAGATATATAGATGTACGAAGGAATTTGCTCTTCTTTATCACATCCTGAAAAAAGAAGCATCAACGAATTTAGGCTTACTAAAAGTAAACCTGTAACTAAGCGTTGGTTGTAAAATTTCGTTCTAATTGTTCTTTAATTTTATCCGTCACTGACTGGAGTTGCAAATATTGTGAAATACCTGATATGCACTCTACATTATTTGTAATAGATTGGTAAAAGGACATTATTTCTTTTTGGAGCATTGCTACATAACCATCACTATCCTTTATTTGACTGTAGGTTGTTTTAACGCCCCATTCTTCTCCACTTCCTTCATCATCACCCGAATTACTTTGCACATTTAGTGTTTGTTTAATGAAATCAATGGAACAATATGTGTTGTTTTGAAAAAACTTCGTTTGATGTACTTCTTTATTTGAAATCTTGCTTGCAGATAAGTTTGCTACACATCCATTATAAAATTCAATACGCGTATTTACCACATCTGGATCTTTATGATAAACCCCAACAGCTGTTGAATATATAGACTTGACATCTCCATTGCATAACTTGAGTGCAACATCTATATCATGCAACATCAGATCATCTATGACACTAAGTTGCGTAGATTTCTTATTAAACTTCACATAACGACTACTTTCAAGAATACGAGGCGTAACAGTATACTTTTCTAAATCTTGGTAAAAATTATAAAAACGCTGCTTTAATCCTACTTGAATTACAGCACCAGCCTCATATGCGTAAAAATCCAATTTTCTAACATCACTTTTAGAACAAAGACTTAAATTTTCTACGTATACATGTTTACCATATTTCACTACTTGTGCTATTACATCATACGTGCTTGATAGGATATCCAATATAATAACCGCATCTACCAGAACAAGCAAATCCGTTAAAGAATCAAAAACTTCGATATCCTGAATTCCATAAATATCATAGCCGCCTATAATCTCTAAAGTATCATTTGCATTCAGATTCTGTAACACCTTTGGTGACAGATTACCAGTTCCTATAATTCCTGTACGCACTATTTTATCTTGTTTCGAGTACGAAATAAGGTGTAATTTGTTGTGCGCAAAAAACAATGATATTTGTGGCGTATTAAAAACTAAACACTTGCTCACCGACTCATACAAATTAAAAGGTCAACGTTCTCTGCTCGTTAATGAGCTAAGAAAAATGGGCATAACTGCTCAAAATGTACTTCGAGCGGTGGACCTTGTTCCTCGTCATTTTTTCTTTCCAAAAGACTTTATAGACAAAGCCTACGAAAACATTGCCTTTCCTATTGATAATGGGCAAACTATTTCTCAACCGTATACAGTAGCACTTCAAACTCAATTATTGGAAATCAAGCCTGGAGATCGAGTTCTTGAAATAGGTACTGGATCTGGCTATCAAGCCGCAATTCTTAAAGTACTTGGCGCCGAAGTTTTTACGATAGAAACGGTTGGGGTTTTATACAATAAAGCAAATGAATTATTCGGCAAGCTTGGACTCCAAATACATACTCATTACGGTGACGGTTCGTTAGGATTACCAAGTCTTGCTCCTTTTGACAAAATAATTCTCACCGCTGCAGCGCCTAAACTCTTAGAAAATCTGACTCAACAACTCAAAATTAACGGAAAGCTGGTGGCACCTATTGGGAACTTAGATGTCCAAAAAATGCTACTAGTTACCCGAACTGGTGATAATGAGTACCAACAAAGTAGTCATGGCAACTTTAGCTTTGTGCCACTTACAGGAATAAATGGTTGGTCGGTATAAAAAACAAATAATAAGTCTCACACTCGTTTTAATTGCCGGTATTTGTGATGCTCAAGAATACCTTAAGGTACGAGCAAAGCAAGGCGATGGTATTTCAGTATTACTGAATAGATATAATTTAGCCGAATACAAATTCAACGTAGATACGTTTTTGGACATCAATAAATTAAAACGATCTGATCAACTACAACTTGCAAAGACCTACAAATTACCTATAAAAGTATATGAGTATAATAACTCTAGTATTAGAACCACCATCAAGATTAATGACTATAATTTAGCATCAGCAATACAGCAATTCAATGAAGAATTAAGTGAAAGCGGACTTCGTGAATATGATTACCGAGTTGACAAGTCTCTTTGGGTTCCCATTCATATTTTGTACTGTCCTAATTCGCTCAAAACATCCTCAGGAATCGTAAAAGTAGCCACTAATCCAAGCACTGAATATAATACAGATCCGGATTTAACAAATCATAAAGAAAAGACTGAACAACAAACAACTAAAGCCCTGCGCACCGAGATTTTTCCGATTTTTGGTCCTAAATACCAAAACACACCCATCTATACCAAGCGATTAGACGGCCAAGTATATTATCTTATAAGCGGACACGGTGGTCTTGACCCAGGAGCAGTAGGCCATAAAGATGGTCATGAAATTTGTGAAGATGAATACGCATACGACATTACCTTACGATTTGCACGCAACCTACTGCAACATGGCGCAACGGTTTATATCATTACTCGAGATGAAGATGGTATACGTGATGAAGAATTTTTGGATGCCGACAGGGACGAAACAGTTTGGTATAATCAAGATATTCCGTCAAACCAATCTAGGCGACTTACGCAGCGTTCTGCTAAAATTAATGAACTTTATGATAAGCACAAAAAAGAAGGAGCTACCATACAACGCTGTATTGAAATCCATATTGACAGCAGATACGTAGATCAAAAAGTTGATATATTTTTCTATTACTACCCAGGTAGTGAAACCGGCAAAGACCTCGCCATTGAGTTGTACCGTACTATCAAAGCAAAATACGACGAGCATCAGCCAGGCAGAGGGTATAAAGGCGTTGTAAAAAGCCGTGACTTACATACACTAAGAGAAACGAAACCTCCCGTAGTGTATATTGAACTTGGAAATATTACCAACGACTTTGATCAAAAGAGACTCCTAGATGTAAATAATCGGCAAGCAGTAGGAAATTGGTTGACCCAAGGCGTGCTTGCCAAGTACGGATCTTAGCCTCTTCCTTTAAAGCAGAAAGAATTAATCTATCTGCAATACAGCCATAAATGCACTTTGTGGAATTTCAACATTGCCCACTTGACGCATTCTTTTCTTACCCTTCTTTTGTTTTTCGAGTAGTTTTCGCTTTCTAGAGATATCGCCACCATAACATTTAGCCGTTACATCCTTACGCATTGCTCGAATATTTTCTCTGGAAATAACTTTTGCACCAATCGCCGCCTGAATAGGAATTTCAAATTGGTGACGAGGAATCAAATCTCTTAGTTTTTCGCATATACGCTTACCAAAGTAGTACGCTTTATCTCTGTGTATTACCGCACTAAGAGCATCCACTACTTTTGCATTTAAAAGTATATCTAGCTTTACTAAGTGTGACATTCTATAATCTATAGGGTGGTAATCAAAACTTGCATATCCTCGGCTAATGCTTTTTAGCTTGTCGTAAAAGTCAAAAACTACTTCCGCCATTGGCATTTCAAACGACAACTCAACCCTATTGCTTGTTAAGTATACTTGATTTTTTAGAATACCTCGTTTTTCTATACACAAAGACATTATAGCTCCCACATAGTCGCCCGCTGTAATTATTTGAGCACTGATATAGGGTTCTTCGATTCTATCTAAATAGTTGGGATCTGGTAAATCTGAAGGATTGTTAACGATAACTATGGTCTCACTATCTCTTTTGAGATACGCGTGATAACTCACGTTGGGCACCGTAGTTATTACGGTCATTCCAAACTCACGCTCTAATCTCTCTTGAATAATCTCCATGTGAAGCATTCCCAAAAATCCACAACGAAATCCAAAACCAAGAGCTGCAGAACTTTCTGGCTCAAAAACCAAACTTGCATCATTCAATTGCAACTTTCCCATGGAATCTCTGAGTTCTTCAAAATCTTCGGTATCTACTGGGTAAATCCCCGCAAAAACCATCGGTTTTACATCTTCAAAACCATCAATAGCAACTTCAGTCGGATTATTGGTAATGGTAATTGTATCACCAACTTTTACTTCTTTGGCTTCCTTAATACTGCAAATAATATAACCCACATCTCCCGTTTTTACGGTCTGACGAATCTCTTGGTTCAGTTTAAGTACTCCAATTTCTTCTGCATAATAAGAATGACCCGTGTTCATAAACTTAATATGATCACGCTTATTTAGCTCGCCATCCATAATTCGATAGTACGCAATGATTCCTCTAAAAGGGTTGAAAACAGAATCAAAAATAAGGGCTTTAAGTGGCGCCTTAGGATCTCCTTTTGGCGGTGGAATTCGATCTAAAATTGCAGTTAGGATATCGTCTACACCTAAACCTGTTTTTCCACTTGCGGGTATTATATCACTTCTATCACACAATATCAGTTCTTCTATCTGATCCTTTACCTCTTCCGGCATAGCACCAGGTAAATCCATCTTATTCAGAATTGGGATAATAGTAAGTTCGTGATCCAGTGCCAAGTAAAGGTTAGATATTGTTTGTGCTTGAATACCTTGAGCAGCATCCACAATAAGCAAAGCG
>CAMDCQ010000091.1 GCA_945890595.1 Chitinophaga pinensis | reverse complement strand
GCAGGACCAACTACTTTGTTGTTCAACGCATGGCACGAAGCACAATTGGCGTTAAATAGCTTACTTCCCTCTTCAATTCGCTCCACAGAACCATCTTGTCCATTAATTGGACGCTTGAGATTGTTCTCGAATGCGAATGAATACTGGATAATAAAGAGCCCTAGAAATAGGAATAATCCCTTTAATTGGTTGTTGGTTTTAGATATCATTTATACGTTATGATGGTATTAATTGAATAAAATTTTAGCGCTGCGAAAATACCTTGAATTTTATTTAAATATAACAGAGTTTTACCAATTATTCCACATTGTAAAATATTTTTAGAATTGGTATAAATAGGATTGAAAATGAAAGGGTTATGAAACACAAAAAGGGGGTAAATCCCCCTTTTTGAAACCAAAAACTAAAACTAAAATAATGTGAATGTTTAATAAACTCTTTTAAACAACATTACCATACAAATCTAAGGACATATTTTCTTTAAATGTGTCACGAAGTGGTCATTTCGGATTACGTCTAACTACTTTGCTGCTCTTAAAGTCTATTGTATAGCGTAATGTACTTGTTAATCAAATCGTTAGAATTAAAAAGCGCAAGTTGTTTTGGGATCTCTAATTCGTTTTGTTTTCTATTCCTTTCGACCAATAGAAATTCTATAGCTTTTTGAATACTCTGTTTGTTATGCGGATCGAAGTAGGTTGCAGCATTGCCTCCTACTTCTGGCATACTACTTATGTTGGATGTTGCGACTGTTTTACCATGCTGAAAAGCTTCTAAAATAGGCAATCCAAAGCCTTCAAAAAGAGACGGATAAATACTAAAAAGGGCATTCGCATACAGCTGAGATAACTCTTCGGCGGTAACGTTTTGCTTAAGCTCGATTCTATCATCTTCTCTTGCTTTTCTTTGAATAAGCTTAGATGTATCACCATCTTTACCTACTAAAAGAAGCCTCGTATTGCCAGGTACTTGTTTATAAGCATCAAGAAGCATTTCCAAATTCTTTCGTTTACTGAATCCGCTTACACATAGGATGTAATTAGATAACGATTTCGAAGTCATGCCCATTATAGGCTCAGGAAGACTCAACGGTATTACTTCTATTTTGCTTGGATCTGTATGAAAATAGTACTCTAAATCCTTTTTGGTTTGCTCGCTAGGTACAACTATTTGGGTGGCATACTTTTGCGCATAGTTTAGCTTTTTTTTATAAAAAAATCGATCCAGTATTCGGTAATTATGAGGATAACGAAGGTTTATAAGGTCGTGTATAGTGACCACCGTTTTTAGGTTAAGCTTGTGTATACCAAAGGGTAATTCATTACTTAGGCCATGATATATGTCAACTTGCTCGTGTTTTAATTGAGCACATATAAATGAACTCCGCCAAAGAGATGGAACCCATTTGTGCCAACCTTTGGGATAAGAGATAGTAGCAGGGCTTATCTCATCCGTTGGTTTTGGCTGATAAAGTATGAATTCAAATTGGTCTTGTGGTAACGAATTAATAAGCCAGCGAGCATAGTTACCTAAGCCTGTACTGTTATTAAAATATCGTTTAGCATCAAAACCTATTTTCATTTACACAGGCACTTGAAAATCGCGAAGCACATCATTTAATGAAGTTTTCTTGTCGGTAGATTCTTTTCGTGTGCCAATGATTAGGGCACAATTTACGCCATAACTTCCCGCTGCAAAATCTTTTTGTATACTACCTGGGATAACTACAGAACGTGCAGGAACTCTGCCTTTGTATTCTATGGGCTCTGGGCCTGTTACGTCAATAATTTTAGTGCTCATGGTTAAGGTAACTCCTGCGCCAATTACAGCTTGGGTTTCCACATGTACACCTTCTACTATAATACATCTGCTTCCTATAAAACAATCGTCTTCAATAATGACAGGAGCCGCCTGTACAGGTTCTAAAACGCCGCCTATACCTACGCCTCCGCTGAGGTGTACATTTTTGCCGATTTGAGCACAACTACCCACCGTTGCCCATGTATCTACCATGGTCCCACTGTCTACATATGCACCTATATTCACATAACTAGGCATCAAAATAACTCCTTTTGCCAGAAAGGCGCCATAACGTGCAATGGCGTGAGGAACGACGCGTACCCCTTGCGCCTCGTACTCTTTTTTAAGCGCCATTTTATCATAAAACTCAAATGGACCTACCTCTATGGTTTGCATTTTTTGAATTGGGAAGTAGAGGATAACGGCTTTCTTCACCCAATCGTTTACCTTCCAGCCATCCGCAGTTGGCTCAGCACATCTTAACTGTCCTTTATCTACTAGCTCAATAACTTCGCGAATGCTATTTTGGACGTTAACGTCTTGCAGTAAATCTCGATTTTCCCATGCTTGAAGTATGGTGTTTTGTAATTCGGTCATAAAAGTAGGACAAATGTAGATTTATTAAAATTCTACACCTATTGAATAAGACTAAACTTATGAAAAAAATGAGCTTATCTGTTAACTAAGCCAAACACTCATTTGATGGTCAGTAACCTCGTAGGATATGTTTTCTTGTAGCGTTGTGGCCAACGAAACACCAACATAATTGGCTTGTATAGGGAATTTGTGATGATCCCTATTGGCTAAGACTGCCGTTCTCACGCTTTTGGGTGAATAGTTGAGTATTTCTCTCAAGGCTGCAGCTAACGTAACACCTGAGTTTAGCACATCATCTACTAAAATAATGGGGTTTCCTGCAATCATAGTCGTATCATTTATCGTTACCTTGGATGCTAGTCCTGCCAATTTATCCAAGCTAAGTGTTGTGAAAAGTATGTTGGTTGTCCCGAAATTTTCAAGACGCGTTTTAATTTTTTCAGCAACTTGACTTCCTCTATCTACTAGGCCAACCAATACTATGGTTTCTTCTCCGTAATGATGCTCAAGTATTTGCCATGCAATACGGTCAAGTTTTAGCGAAATTTCTTCGTGATTTAAGATTAATGATTTGCTCATGGTTGTTAGGATTTAAAGGGCAAAACTTCTGATTCACGAATAGCTAAGATTTCCCGATGCACCTCCAAGGCTTGTTCAATAAGGGATCGAACACCGTCGTTATATATCACCCAATCGGCCTTATTCATCCGTTCACGATCAGTAGATTGATTCTGGATACGTTTTAAAATATCTTCACGTTTTACGTGATCGCGTTTCATGATGCGTTCTATCCTGGTTTCAATAGGACTGGCTATGACTATTACTTTGTGAAGCGTTTTATAGCTCATACTCTCAAACAATAATGCCGCTTCTTTCAACGAGTACGGCTCGTCTCGATGTTCTTGAGCCCATTGTTCATAATCGTTTTTTACCGCAGGGTGAACTAAGTTGTTCAGTAGCTCAAGTTTTTCCTCGTTGTTAAAAACCACCTTTGCCAGGTACTCACGGTTTAGTTCGTCTTTGCGCGTAAAAGCGTCCCAACCAAAATTTTCGGTAATGGCTTTTTTGAGCTCCTGATTGTTGCTCATAATAAATTTGGCACGAGAATCAGCATCGTAAATGGATACACCGAGCTGCCCAAAAATCTTACATACTGTAGATTTTCCGGCGCCCATGCCACCTGTTATGCCTATTCTGAGATGTTGCATACGCTTAGTCTTCAGAGACTTCGTTGGCAAGTAGCATAGACGCTTCCATGCTTATCGCTGCCCTGTTTATTTTCAGTTTAACGTTATTGCCAGCGTCGATAATCGCAGTAAGTTCTTTTAGTTCCACGATTTTTCCGTGAAGACCTCCTGTGGTCACTACTTTATCTCCCTTCTTTAGGTCTGTGATAAATTGTTTAAGTGCTTTTTGCTTCTTTTTGTTGGGAAGTATAAAAAAGAAGTAAAGAATTACGATAAAGGCTGCGTAAAAAAGCAGCATAGTTGTCATTTCCATTGTATTATTCTGCTGTTTTTTTGTCTACGAATACCTTAATTTGAAGAACTGTTTTTACGGGGTTTGTATTTGCCATGATGGTAATATCTTTGGTTACCATGTCGCTTTTACCTGAACTATTGAATTCAACTTTTATTTCACCGCTTCCACCTGGGGCAATGGCTTCTTTTGGCCAATCCGGGATGGTGCATCCACAACTTGACGTACAGCTGGCTATTACAAGGTTAGCTTTTCCGGTATTCTTAAATTTAATCGTGTGCTCAACGCGTTCACCTTCTGTTATTTTTCCAAAATCCCATGCAGTCACTCCGTTAAAATCAAAAGCAGGTTCCTTAACAGCACCATCTGTTTCAATAACTGAGGCGTCCATTGTTGTGTCATCTTTACCAGAGTTACATGCGTTCAAGGCAAGTACTGTAAATGCGAATAAAAATATTTTTTTCATATGCTTAAATATGGGTTTAGTAGTTCTATAATTGGGTACAAAATTAACAGATTAGTCTTTATCCGATGAGTCCTCTGCCTTTTTTCTTTATTAAGTCTCTACTGTTCCAGTCTTTCAGTATCTTGTCTAATGTTCCATTCACGAATTTGGAGCTTTTAGGCGTACTATACATTTTGGCAATCTCTATATATTCGTTCAACGTTACTTTTACGGGAATCATAGGCATGTATTTAAACTCCAGCAATGCCATAATCATTAATAAATGGTCTATTTTAGTCATTCGTTCGCTGTCCCATCCCGGTGTAAATTCTTGCAAACTTTCTTCTAATTCGGTTTTAAACTCAAAGTATTTGAGTACTAAATCTTCAGATAATTGAAGATCTTCGTCTTCATTTTTGAAAAGCTCAGGTAACACCACTATGCCCGATTTTTCATATTCTGCCAATAGACCTTCTACACTTTTTAAAATTGGAATTTTTTCATCATACCAAACGATGTTTTTATCTTCCATAAGTTGCTCAAATTCTACTGAATGAAGCATTAAATACTTATAAATAAAAAGAGCGAAATCAGTTTGTACCTTTACCGTTAAGTCACCGGTCATAGCTTCTTCATACTCGGTAGTCTTCTTTAACTCCTTGTATATTAGAAACATAATATCCTTTTCCTGTTGCCAATCTAAGGTTGGCCTTGCACGAAATGTACTAATCTTTCTATCGTCTTCCAGTGCTTTAAAAAAAGCATTTTCGGTAAAGAGCTCAAAAGACTTTAAATCGGTTTCTGTGGGTTTAAACTTAAATTCAGAAGGGTTGTGTTCTGAGGATATAAAGTGACAAAATTCTGGTCCAAAGGATAAAACAGCAAGAAAATTAGTGCCTAACCCGTGAATTGATTTTTGTACTTGGTTTACCACTACATTTGGTCGTGACTGATCCTGTCCGTACTCGCCAAAAAGTGCTTGGAAAGCTTTAATTCTAATTAATCGTCTGTTTATCATTGAACAAAATACGGGGCAAACCTAATTAAAAATCGGGAAGGTACACGTTCTATTTCAAGCTTTTATTCAATTTTTTCGAACACGTGAATTTCAAAGGGTACATCATTCACCGTCGAAATCTTTAAACCGGGAACCACACTGTATATTTTCTTCCATTTGGTGTCTGCCTCTAGCTTGGCAAGTGGGGTGTTGCATTCGTTCGGGCCAAAGTGTGAATCCCAAAATAAAATATCCCCTTTTTTAGTGAATTGAAAGCTAGATTCCCAAAATTCCAATAACTGGTTTTTGTCATAAGGGTCAATGTTGGCTATAATACTAAAATAGGGGTAAAGCACAATTTTAGTTCTGTTTTCAAAGCCTTGCATTGCATACCAATCTGCTACTTTTACATACTGTTCTTGTTCCTCAGAAATTGCCAATGGGTATTTGTATCCGTAATATCTATACGGCACATACATGGCGTTGACTACTAAAAAAAGCAGCAACACGCTGGTATATATTTTATGATTTTTGAGGTGTTGAATTTGTGGTAGATGTACTAGTTTTTGGGTTGCGAATGCAACTAAAATAGCTGCCATTGGTGCTATAACAACCATGACTCTAATATATCCACAACTACCCATCATACCCAGCCACCATAAAAGTACATGTGCTAAGAAATAAATACTGAATACAGCTAATACAAGCAATATGTCTATCTGATAACCTATCCCTCTTTTAACTAAGTCCCATGCTAAGAATAGGGTGGCTAGCACAAGTAAAACACAGGTAACTTGGCCGAACGTATAGTGTCCTGCATATAAGAAGTGAGACAACCCTCCGGATCCGCATACGTTTACACCAGATAATGCAAACGAGATGTAAGGATTTTTTGTGATTATCCAGAAAGGTTCCCCTTCAATAATCCAGCCTAGGGTATTAAAGAAAAGACTGCCAATCAGTATATAAAGAATGGCTCTATACTCTTTTTTAAGAAGTAAGTAAACCAAAATAACTCCTAAAATGAGGAAGCCTTCAGATCTAGCAAAGGGAAGAAATCCTGCAAGTAGTGCGGCAAGTGAGTATCGCTTATGTACCACTAAAAAGATAGAGAGCGTTACCAATAACGCGCTTAGCGGTTCTGTCAATGAAGAAAGGATATTATCCAAAAATACGGGACTAAATAGCGTCAGTAAAAAAGCAATAAACGCGAAGCTAGGTGCTATCTTTTGGGCAATCTTGTAGGCTAAAAATGCACTTAATACAAGGCATAAAATATTAAACACCACTGCGCCTATCATGCCTAATTGAACAAAAGGACTTACTAAAAGATTATAAATGGGTTTACCCCATTGATCTAGGAACAAGTAGGGATGTGACCACGTATTTTTAGCAATAAGGTAGTGATTATAGGAGTCCATGCCACCTTCTACGCCAGGCGAAATGGTAGCTAGATACAATAGAAAAGCAGCTACTACAAAACTTGCCAATGCAAGTATCGCCCTCTCATATTTAGAAAGCCAAGTAGTCAAACTAGTATGTTGAACGTACGCTTAGTATGTCGTCTATTCGTTTTTGAGCTAGCATTGTCGCAGCTTGCTGTGTATGTATATTTTGATCCTCAGCTACTGAATAAATGTTTAACGTGGTGTCGTATATTTTTTCGGTATCACGCATCGCATTTTCTCGGTTGTAACCAATTACTTCAGAATACACATTAATAAGTCCTCCAGCGTTCACTAAAAAATCAGGAGCGTACAAGAAACCTTTTTGTTTAATCATATTTCCGTGCTCATCTTCGTTTGCTAATTGATTATTAGCAGCTCCAGCAATAATGCTACATCTTAGTGCATTGATGTTTTCGGTATTTAAAATAGCACCTAATGCACATGGAGCAAAAATGTCAACATCTTGAGAATAAATCTCATTGCCCATTACTACTTTGGCACCATACGCTGTAGATGCGTGTGTTAAGCTCTCTTCGTTAATATCTGATACTGTGATAATCGCACCTTCGGCATGTATTAGTTCTACTAGATGCATCCCAACTTTACCAATACCTTGCACTGAAATTCGTTTGCCTGCTAGGCTATCAGAACCGTAAGCTCTTTTGGCACTTGCTTTCATTCCCATGTATACACCATATGCAGTTACAGGAGAAGGATCGCCACCGCCGCCCATACTTTCAGGTAATCCAGCAACACTGTCCGTTTCCATTTTCACGTATTCCATATCCTTAGTCGTTGTTCCAACGTCTTCAGCTGTGATGTATTTACCGTTCAAGTTTTCTACAAAGCGACCGAATTTTCTCATCAAGGCTTCTGATTTGTCTGTTTTGGCATCACCAATAATTACAGCTTTGGCACCGCCCAAGTTCAATCCAGAGATAGCTGCTTTGTAGGTCATACCGCGAGATAAGCGAAGAACGTCATTTAAAGCTTCTGCTTCTGTAGCATAGTTCCACATACGTGTTCCTCCTAGACCAGGGCCCAGCAGAGTATTATGTATTGCAATAATAGCTCTCAAGCCACTTGCATTGTCATTGCAAAATACTACTTGCTCGTGATTAGTTGTTTTAACTTCGGCAAATATCCCTAGTTGCTTGTCGTGAATTGTTGTTGTCGCTGTGCTCATTTATTTTAACCTTTATCTCGTTAATGAATCTTAACTTTGCGGCAAAAGTATATTTAAAATCATTCCGAAAATCAAGACCCTTTGAAAGAGCTTCTCTCACTCCAAAAATATTTCGTAAAGTACCGTAAACACTTAATGTCGGGTCTTTTATTTATAATCCTTTCAAATTTGTTTGCGATTGTCATCCCACCTATTGTAAGAGAGTCGGTAGATGGCGTTATTGGGCTGCTCAAGAATAAGCAACTACCCGAATACAGTAAATATTTACCGTCTTATTTTGATTCTTCTGCAAAATTAGCAGTATTGTCTGGCGTATTAATTTTAGTGGCGTCTTTGCTTAAAGGTTGGTGCATGTATTACATGCGCATGACGCTTATTATTATGTCCAGAAAGATAGAGTACGAACAAAAGAATGATATCTTCCAACAGTATCAACAAATGAGTCAGCGTTTTTTCTCCAAAAATTATACAGGAGATTTAATGAATAGAATAAGTGATGACGTGTCTAAAGTAAGAATGTTTACGGGACCTGCCATCATGTATGCACTTAACTTGACCTTCATGATTTTGATGGTGGTAGGGCTCATGTTTTCTGTTAATGCAACCATTACATTGTGGGTGTTGATTCCACTTCCGATACTGGTAGTTACTATTTATATGGTAAGTGATTCCATCAATAAGAAAAGTGATATAATTCAAAAAAAACTATCGATAATTACTTCCTACACCCAAGAAACGTTTGCGGGAATAGCGGTAGTCAAATCCTATGGCAGAGAGAATGTTTTTGCTA
>CAMDCQ010000090.1 GCA_945890595.1 Chitinophaga pinensis | reverse complement strand
GCGAATAGTGTCCTCATCCTGATCATCTATCCTTCCGCTGGTTTTACCACGCTCTATCAGTCTTTTTACCAATTCGTTTTCTTCAACTTCTAGTGCAAGCATAACAGTAATAGAAGAGTCTTTTTTGGCAAGCATAGTGGCTAAGGCATTGCCTTGTGCTATGGTTCTTGGGAAACCATCAAAAATAAATCCGTTTTCATTCCAATTTCTGTCGATAAAGTCATTTACCATATTGTTGGTTACCTCATCAGGAACTAGTTCACCTTGGTCAATAAAACTTTTGGCTAAGATACCAAGTTCTGTTTCATTTTTTATATTGTATCTGAATACATCACCTGTAGAAAGGTGAGTCAAATGGTACTGTTCTATTAGCTTAGCACTTTGAGTACCTTTTCCTGCCCCTGGAGGGCCAAATAAAATAATGTTCAGCATTGGCTTAAATATTGGACTGCAAAGGTAGGATAAACTAATATTTAGTCACTATAACTTTGTTATATAGGTTACAATAGTTTTTGAGGATTTCGGGATGACCTTATTTTTTCATCTTAAAAATGATTTCACTTGCAGGGAATAAATAAGACAAATAAAATTCATAAAATTCTTGCGTGCCAGTTGATGCATTAAATAGCGGTTGTAAAATTCTTTTTTTCCATAGATTTAATACCTGATTATTTCCATCTCTGAACACTATGGTACGTTCAAAAACATTGAAGTTAATGTTATTATAAAACGTTGGAACTTTCCTTTTAAGCGGTTTGTCGTTGTTGCCATTGCTTAAGTACTCAAAGGTATAAAGCCCAAAAAAGCGTTTATGCGTATAGTCGGAGTAATAATGTGGATTAACCCAATAGGGAACAATAACGTGGTTTTCTCCTCCCACTTTCAGCACACGGTAAATCTCTGAAATCAGTTGTTCAAAATTTTCGATGTGCTCCATAAAGTGCCTAGAAGTAACTTTATCAACTGAGTTATCTTCTAAAAAGGGTAACCCTTTCTCTAAATCAGTCACATAATGAACTCCCTCTAATGGTAACGAGTCTAGTCCTATAATATTCGGATTCGGATTGGGACCACAGCCCAGGTCAATAGTCACAAAATCCCTTTTAGTTATCTCGTTTATTAGCTCTTCTTTTGTCCACGGACTTTTCATATCTCTAGTTTTTTATAAATTGTATTAATCTTGATGCATTTACATCGTAACTGTATGTAGTCTCAACGGTCTTCCTGCCGTTTATTCCCAATTGAATTGTCTCTTCTTTATGGGATATTAGTCTTTTAAAGTAAACCAACCATTGTGAGTTTTCTTGGGCCAAGTAACCGTTAATCCCATGCTGTACAATTAAGGTATTGGTGCCTACTGCATCTGCTATTACCGGAATACCGTAAGACATATACAGCAATAATTTATAGCCTCCTTTCATGGTTTCCCATTCGGTATTGTCCAGTGGCATTATGCCCACATCGGTGTTGCTAAGCAAGGTACGCTCATTCTCAATGCTCCAATCGTGGTAAATGCAATTAACTCCGTCAAGTTGAATTGTCGCCCCCATGATGTGCATCTGCACTTCGCAACTTTTAGATAATTCCAGTAAAGCATCGTTTACTTTAGTAAGGTATTTGCTGGTAGACGGCGATCCAATCCAAGAAATATGAATGCATTGATCATTTAGCAGTTTTCTATTTTCAGCTAGGTTTGGTAAGAAAACAGAAGAAGGAATAACTAGAATGGGTGTATCAATGTCTTTAAATCTCTCCGCTAAAAAGGGTGTAGAAACAATAATTTTATCAAATAAATTCAAGTAATCTGAAAAGTTATTTTCGTGTGCTAGATAGATGGCATCATCCATATCAAAAATCAAAACAGACCCTTTTCTTTTTAAATGTTTTAACAGCCAACTTGCTACTATTTCTTTTTGAACTACCACATAATCGTAGTGGAATCCTAAAAGAAAAAAGATTGTCTTTAATAATCTCCAGTATTTATCTATGCTGTTTGTCAAAGATGCTTTCCCCTCTGATTGGTAGTCTCTATAACCCCGGAGTGGCATCCATGTAAGATTGAATGTTTCCTTTAGTTGTTCAAAATAATTAACCATCCTTATACGAGAACTAGCATGATTCTCGGATCCTACGGTGATAACGAACAAGGTAGGTTTATACATCCGCTGCGAATATAATTATATCCAATACATACCTCAGGACTGGTTTAGGTGATGGCATAAAGAAATCTAGAGATGATTCGGCATTCCTTTTTTACCGTGAAATAATGTTAACCAACGAGACTTCTCTTGAACTCAAGGAAAATAAAGATTCTGCACGATTTCGGATGGATTTTGATGCTTCTTCTAATTGAGGAAGATGAACGATACGGTTAAATTCTGCTTGACTTTCGTCTTGAAGAATAAAGTCAGGATTGTTAACTATGAATGTGGAATTGCCTGCATTGAAGGCTAACGGAATGCAACCGCAAAAAATAGCTTCACAGAGGGCATTTGGCATACCTTCTGAACGAGAAGGGAGCAGGTAAAACTGGTTTTTCGCATAGTAAAGTATCGTTTCTGAATGGCTTACTGGCTTTACGATCGTGAGGTTTTTCAATTTCGGAAAATAATGCAACATTGAATCTTGAATACCCACTATCGTAAAATGAAAGTCGGGTTTATTTTCTGCGTAGCTAAGTATTCTGTCTATTCCTTTAATTAAAAATGTTTTATAGTCGGCAACTTGCGCAATAGTGAGCACAGATCTTGGAGTACTTTTGACATTTGTGTGTACGTTGAACAGGGTTGGGTCGAATCCATTGAATAAGGTAATTACATCGTCTTTACGACCTCTTATCTGAATCGTTTTTTCAGCTAATTCGTGTGATTTGGGTAAAAGTACTGTCGCATGTTTAATGATAAAGTGAATTACGTTTCTGCGCCATTTGGGCATTACGTCTTGCTTAAAGTCAATTTCTTCTTTGCTAAAAACTTCATATCCTCCAATAGTGATGTAGGTTTTTGTACCGAGTATTTTGGAGAGCAAAACAGGAACGAGCATGTGCGTATCTGCAAAAACAGAGAATGTTTTTCGATAGCCTGTAAGCATTAGACAAATCGTGTATAGCGCAAATTTGGTCAATTCTATGGGGTAGCCTAAACCTGTGGTTTTTGCGTGAATTAACAATTTGACCTCGAAATGCTTTTCCAATATTTTCACATCCTGCATGCTAAAGGAAGATGGGGAAAGCAAAATAACTAGAAGTTTTTCTCTCTTCATGTAACGGGTCAATTAGTAATGTGTAGGACGATTGATAGGGGCTAGATTAAGTATTCAAAATTACAACCACTCTATCTATTTAGCTATTTTTTATACAGAACGAATTACCGGCGGCCATAGATGGGCAGTTTAGTTACTTTAAAAGCACGATACTTCATATTTAGTAATCAAACGAGGTGAGTCATTTAGGGATGTATTTTTAGTTATGATAAGAGTGATGCCCGTCATACATTTGTACACTTTGATTCGCGAGGTAAATGCCGGACTTGTACAATTTAAATTGGTGTAAGACGGTATGACTCAGGAGTCAATGTAATGATCAGATGGGAGTAATTCAAAGACAAGGTAGCAAAAGTACCCTAGTAGCTTATAGCTTTATGCTTATTGGTATGCTCAGTAATCTTGTTATTTACACGGGAATGCTTGAGATAAGGGAATTGGGTATCATCTCATTTATACTTACTACAGGCGCTACGTTTGCTCCTTTTTTATTGCTTGGTTTTCATGTGATGTTTATTCGTTACTTCCCAAAGTTTGAAGGAGATAAGCAGAATTTGTCACGTCTGTATTCGCTTACTTTCTTTGGTCCGATACTATTCACCACGCTTTTTTTACTGGCTTACCTTTTCACTAGACAAGCAGTCACATCGTATTATTTTGCCAAAAGTGGCCTTGCTCCGGTGGTGATAGATTTGACCGTATTAGTAGCAGGCATAGTCCCCTTTATAAGTATAGTGAATTATGTGTGCAATAGTTTGCAGCGCACTGCCGTCCCGTCTTTACTCAATAATCTTATAAAATTGGTGCAGCCCTTATTGGTGGTGCTCTATTTTTATAAATGGGTTCAATTTGAGGCTGTTATAATCAGTTTAGTTGTTTTTCAAGTGGTACTTTTTGTTGGTTTTTTTGTGTATCAACAGTCACTTCTAACTATTAAATTGTCTTTTAATATTAAGGATGTTTTTAAGCTTCCAGAACCCCAAAAATTAATATCCTACGCGGCTTATGGGTTTGCAATAGGAGTAGGTGGAGCATTAATTACTAATATAGATACCTTTATGGTTGCCAGTTTGCTTGGGATGGAAGCCACTGGTTTATATGTTTGGGGGTTAAATATTATAAACGCTATCATTATTCCTTACGCGATGCTATCGTCTATCGCAGCTCCATTCATTTCGAAGTATTGGACAGATAATGACATGCAGAGTATGAATAAGCTGTATAAGCAAAGTAGTAGTTCGCTGCTGCTTTTCTGTTCTGCATTGTATTTTGCAGTTTGGTTGGGGTTAGATGATTTATATCTGCTCTTGCCTAAAGGAGATCAGTATGCTCAAACCAAATATGCGGTTTTAATATTGGGAGCCGCCAAGATCGTAGATGTTTCTACGGGTTTTAATGGGCCAATCATAGCCTATTCAAATAGGAACAAGGCGTTTCTTTGGATTTTAGGAGTAACGGCAGCAATTAATATTGGTCTTAATTTTATACTTATACCCTTATATGGAATAGACGGAGCTGCAGCAGCAACTCTTATTTCGTTTATTATTTTCAATTTGATTAAATATTTCTTCATCAAATTGGTATTTAACTTGAGTCCGTTTAATCTTAACTTTTTCTATATTCTCTTCATATCTGTGGCGCTGTTTGGATTGTTTTATTTCTTACCCAATGCGTCTGATCCACTTCTCAATATCGCATATAAATGTATAGGTTTTTTAACGATTTATGCAGTTCTTATATATTCGGTTAAGGTTTCAGAAGATTTTAATTCACTAGTGAATAAGATCTTGAGAATCAAGAAATGATATCATTGTCCTCTCCATTTTTGAAGCACATTGAGTCTCCAATTCAAATGAATATTTTCAGCTAGCGCGACAAAGTGAGATTTTAAAGGTCCTTGTACCCACCGTTTTTCTCCTGGGGTTACAAATCCTTTTTTATCTTTTCGCTTATATATTGCATCGGGCAATACGTCTTTCATCGCCTCTCTAAGTATATACTTGGTTTCTCCATTTTTTACGCGCCATTCTACGGGTAATGAAAATCCAAATTCCACTAAACGGTGGTCTAAAAAAGGAACTCTACTTTCTATACCAAATGCCATACTGTTCCTGTCTTCAAAATGTAAAAGCGTTGGCAATGTGGTAGTCATAAGGAGATGATAGAGGAAGTTATCCGTTCTAGAGGCAAATTTATTTTCTAAATGAAGACTACTTTTTGTGTAATCGTAGTCCGCTTGCTGCTTGTATTTTTTCTTTAGCTCCAATTGCATAAAGCTGTTTTCATCTCTAAAAACCAAGATGAACGAGAATAGGCATGTTTTAACTAACTCGCCAAACGGCACTTGGTGTTCTCTCTGATGCGCCTTTAATATTTTCGCAAAACTCCAAAATTGTAAACTCCGTAAACAATCCGCAAGAATGCGATAGTAAGTATGCATATAGCCAATGAGATACTCATCACTTCCCTGCCCATTAATCAGTACTTTTATCTTGCTTTGGCTGGCTAGTTTCATCACAAAATATTGGGAGTAATAAGAACTTCCCGCAGGTGGTACATCCACACCCTCTAAAAAATGATCAAAATGTTTTTCTAAGTCGGCATCACTTGGCTGCTCATACCTCGAATCTATATTTTTGTATCTTTCACTCAGTAGCTGCGCAAAAGGTCGCTCATCTACGGCTCCTTTGCCTTCGTAAAAAATAGTAAATGTTTTATAATCTAACGTGTTATGATCTTTTGCGATACTGGCTACTATTGCCGAACTGTCTAAACCGCCACTTAAGCATGATCCCACGGGGACATCAGAGCGCATATGAAGTTTAATGGACTCGTCAAAGAGTTTTCTAAATTGAGCGATAGCGTCAAGTTCATTGCTTGGAACAGGTACTTTTTCTAAATCCCAATACCGTTTTATAATAATGTTCCCATTTTTCCATACGAGATTATGGGCTCCTCTAAGCTGTGCTATGTGGGAATAATAGGTTTCGTCTTTATAGCCAGCAAAACCCAAATTAAGTCCACGAGCTACTTGTTTTTGGTTTATTTCAGGATTAAACTCAGGAACTATTTTTAATGTTTTTAACTCTGAGGCAAAGATAAAATCGCCATCGTTGAAGATGTAATTAAATGGCTTTATCCCAAATCTGTCGCGAGAGCAAAAGAGTTCTTCTTTAAGAACGTCCCACAACGCAAAAGCCCACATCCCAACAAAGCGTTTTACACAGTCTTGTCCCCAGGCTAAATAGGCCGCGCAAATCACTTCGGTATCACCGGTTGTTTGGAAGGTATATCCAAGGTCAAGAAGCTCTTCGCGTAACTCTACATAATTATATACTTCACCATTAAAAACGATGGAAATCTCTTGGTAATGAAAAGGTTGATCTGCGCCTGCAGATAAGTCTAAGATGCTGAGTCTGTTGTGTCCAAGCACTCCTGTGCGTATAGGGCAAGTACCCGTGGCATCAGGTCCTCTGTGGTGTTGCACTTGGAGCATTTGCTCTACGTAATAGGCGTCTTGCTCACGCGTCTTATTGCATCTTACTATACCTACTATACCACACATTTTACCTTGGCAAATTGACTACTATTCTAGCAAAATAAAAATTATAACCGATATTATTTTTAAGGACCTAATCTTAAAATAGCACTAATATTGCCAAACCCTTGAAAAAGAAAGTTCTTATACTAACCTACTATTGGCCACCCGATAATAGTTCCGGAGTGCAACGATGGGCTTATTTTGCTCACTTTTTGCATCAAATGGGTAACGATATTACCGTGGTTACGGTAAACCCAAAGGATGCATCGTATAAGAATACAGATGACTCATTTAGGGAGCTGGTAAGCAAGATTAATGTGGTGCAGACTTCTACCCTAGAACCACTTAAGGCTTATTCGCTGCTTACCACGGGTTCTACACACAACGGAATTCCGCGTGGAGGGGTCAATAGTTCGAAAAGTATATTTAAGAAATTGGCTTCTATGATTAAGGAAAACCTCTTCGTGCCTGATGCCAGAGTAGGTTGGAATAGATTTTCTAAAGAAGCAGCACAAGACATAATACAAGGAGAGATGCCGGATGTGGTCATTACTACAGGTCCGCCTCAATCCACTCATCTGGTGGGCGTAGCATTAAAAAAACAATTTCCTAAACTAATATGGCTGGCTGATTTTAGAGATCCTTGGATAGAATTATTTAGTATAGACCAAGCTAGTAAGTCTGCATGGGCTCAAAATCGAAACACAAAATTAGAGTTAAGTGTGTTGAGCACTGCGGATAGCATACTAACCATTGGGCCTAGCATGCAACGATTGCTTCAACAAAAAATGCCCCCTGCGCAGCAAGATAAGGTAACGTATATCTACAATGGATTTGACGATGTAAAAATGGATAATGCTCCCATTTTGCCTAGCGATACGTTTACGATCACATTTGTAGGTCTAATGGCAGATGAATATCCGTATGATGGTTTTGTGTCAGCGCTTAAGAAATTAGGAGACTCGGCATCCAAGATTAAACTAATATTGGCGGGTAATATTGCGAGGAAATTCATTAGTGAAGTGAATGAAATAGCTTATTTAGAGGTAGATGTTAAGGGATTTGTTTCTCACGAGCAAAGCCTTTCTCTTATGAAAAGCGCTTCCATGCTATTTACGATTTTGCCTTCCCTGCCCAATGATGAAATTATTATTTCTGGCAAAATGATGGAATACATAGCGGCCCGAAAACCCATACTTTGCATTGGTAATCAAAAGGGAGATGCGGCTGTATTAATACAAGAGAGCAATTCAGGAAAGACTTTTAATGCACAGGATAGCGAGGAGATGTTAGCGTTTATTCAAAAATACATGCAAGAAGAAGTTGTGTTAAATTCAGATAATCAGTCTATTGCACCATATAGCAGAAAGGCCACCGCCGTAAAGCTGGACCAACTACTAGATGAAGTACTGAAAAAATAAAGTGCCTTCTGGCTCTTATTAGTTTTATGGATTCCAGCAGAACCCGCAACGAGTGAAGATTTTTATACCTTTGAAAAAATAATATCGTTAAGAGTAAATAAATAATACGGAACAATGAAGTGATTCTCGCTTGAGATAATTACATCTTGATGCACATAGAATCTGAATTGGTTTCAGAGAAAAATAAATTACATGTTTGGTCAAATAAAAAAAGTACTAATACTAGCCCCGCATCCTGATGATGCTGAGTTTGGGCTTGGTGGCACTATCGCAAAACTTATAGCAGATGGCAAAGAAGTACATATTGCTGTTATGAGCACCTGTGAAAAATCAACTCCAGATGGTTTTCACAAAGGAGTGATTATTGAAGAAATGTTTAAGTCGTGCCAGTTTTTAGGGATTAAGCCAGAGCATATTCATACGTTTGATTTTGAAGTGAGAGATTTTCCTGCTTTACGACAAGACATTTTGGAGACTTTTGTGCAACTTAGACTGGAATTAAAACCGGATCTTGTATTTGTGCCGAGTTCATCTGATATTCATCAAGACCACATGACGGTGCATCAAGAAGGCATGCGGGCTTTTAAGCATACATGCTTATTGGGATACGAGATGCCTTGGAATAAC
>CAMDCQ010000089.1 GCA_945890595.1 Chitinophaga pinensis | reverse complement strand
AGGATCGTTTTTAAGTTTCGTATTTTCGAAATTTAAGTTGCGTTCTCTAGGTGTTGAAGAAGCACATGCCACAGCGGGAATTAACCCTATAACAGGAGATCCAATAATAGTGGCAACTGCGGTCCATCCTGCTCCTGAATTCCTGCCGTAGTAGCTCATTTTTGCATCATGTTTACCTTTCATGCGTAATTCAGCGTTGGAAAATTGCTCTATTTCGGTCGCATTTGAGTTAAGTCGCGTTTTAGACGTTACAGTGCTCTGTTGTTCATCACTTATCTTAGATTGCTTATAAACCAAGGCCTTTGTTCCATCTGCATAGCTGATAAGAAGCACATCCGCCACAGGGATAGTCATCACAGAATCTTGTGAACTATTGGTAGTTTTATAGACTATTGATTCCTTGTTTACTTCCAGTACAAATGCTTGTATATCCTCGCCAGATTTTAAGGTTATAATAGCCGGGTTCTCTTTACTAGAGGTATCTAATTTTGGTACACTGGCTTTTGTTTCGGAGACCTTGATAGGCTCATTATCCTTTGCATTGACTACCTCTTTCGTTTCTGCCACGTCATTGGCCAGTTTTTCTTGGATGTAGAGTACCTCTTTCTTACCGTTTGCGTAATTGATAATGAGTACTTCCGATTTTGGCATCTTTAGCGTCGGGCCAGTAGGGTTATCCCATTTTTTATACGCTATGTCTGTTTTCGTAACTTCTATAACCTTAACTTGAATGTCATTTCCAAAAACTGGGGTTATCACATCTTGCGAAAAGGAGTTCATGCTTATGCTAACTAATGCAATGAATGAGTATATATATTTTGTCATCTCTTTTTTATTATGTTCGATTGATCTTTTTTTTTGTCACCACTTAACTCTTATGTCTGGTAATGAATTCGAGGATTTAACACCGGTAAGATTTTTTAGTCAATTTGAGTTAGAAAAGCTAGGCTTAGGAACGAGTGCCTTATAGACGCTTATGTTCACAAGCTGGTTTTTTAATTAATTTAATTGACTATAGGACCATACATTTATAGTTGAACTTTTAATAATCAATAGCTTGAAGTAAATCAAAAACTAACACCCCAACTTACGTACAACAAATCTGGAAAACCAATACCGGTCCTAAAAATAAAACGACTACCAGGTTTTTGTTTTCTATACCCAATAGAAGCAGATGGCAATAAGATACCCTGTGCATCTCCAGCCCAAAAAAAGCATGCACCTGCTTTCGCCTCAAAGTGTCGGCTTCCGCTTCCAGTTAAGATTCCATAACGACTAATGATATAAGGACTATACCCTTCCCAGTGAGCTACACCACCCAATCCAAAGTCTACAATAGTTGAATTTCTGCCACCAAAAACGTTTCCTTTACCCTTGTATAATTTTTCATAAGATAAGTGAGCAGAAGCGATTCCATAACTGAAATTTATTGAATTCTGATTTAAATTGATTTTTATTGAGTCTGTTTTCTCTTCTTGAGCATTAGCGAAGAAATTAGCTACAATGATTAGAACTGAAATGATAAATGTTTTTTTCATATTTATTAGTGTTTCTTTGATAGTTTAACTTCTAGTTTTCTTTGACGGCCTAGCACATTCAAACACGTTTTACTTTCGTGTATTAAAACCTACCGATAGACCAAATCGGAGATTATCTTTAGATGGAACTACATAGGCATTCACCGGGATATTTAATTTTCCAGATTTGAAGGAGTAACCAGCGGCTAATACGATATAGCTTTTCAATCTGTTTTCACCTCTACTGTCTGCCTTATATTCTCTTTCTAAATCATTTTCATTAACCAAAGGATATTCCTCTCTCAGTTCATCCAGGTGATAGTATTTGTCTTGGTAAATGTACTTATTGTATTCTTTCGTGAGATTTACACTAGGACCTACAGCAAATTCTAGCCCATTTTTGTTGTTACGTATACCATTAAAAACACTTAAAGACGGAATAAACAATCCTTGGTCTAAGCCGCTTATCATAGGGACAAATTCAAAAAGAGCTTGAATATTTCCTTCATTCAAGTATTGTTTTTCAAATTGGTAACCCATTTGAAAGAATGCTGGATTTCGATCATAACCACCGTCACTTTTTTTAGCGCGTATCACGTTTGCACCATCACCTGTAAAGAAGGTATAGCCCATTCTTGGTCCACTTAAATTTAAGGAGTATTCGTTGGGATTGTTTACTGCACTTTCATAACTTTCTTTATTGGATAATGATTTTTCCAACTCAATATCTGCTGGTTTCCCAAGCATCTTGGCACTAGTTATTTTAATCATGGTACTTGCTTTTTCAGGTATAAAGCTAAATTCTTGAGAGGTTTCTACTTGTTCATTGGTTTTCATATCAATCATTCTAAGGGAAATAAAGATACGCTCTCCTAGTTTGTTTGCACTTCCGGTAAGCACATAATCTGCGCCCAATAATTTACCAGCAGTTTTTAAGCAACTCAAGCTAAAACAAGTACTAGGATCAATTTCTTCTTTTTTCAAACTTTCAGCTATCTCGTATTTGTCGATAGTAGCGTACGTTGCTTCTTTACTCATTTCGAGACGTAATACCTCGAGGAGCTCGGGCCTTTTAAGCGATTGATCATTGACGTCAAAACTTACCACTGCCAGCTTAGGTAGCTGCGCAAAAGTGATGTGAGCAACTAGGAATAATGCGATTGTTAAAATTAATTTGTTCATATTTTGCTAATTTGTTGGAACAAAGTAATAACCAACGCGGCCCAATAAATAATCGATAAACGAGTAACATGAAATAATGTAGTTGTTTATTTGCGTTAAACTTAAATTGACACGTTTCGATAATTAAATTATACAATATTCAAACTATTATTTTGTATTTATTGCATATAAAACAAGTATAAAATAAGAATCTAATTGAAATTATTAAAAATTGATAAACATTATTTTTGATTCCTAGAGTTATTAGTCAAGTTGTGTACTCGGCCTTAGCGAAAATAGCTTCACATTAAAACGTGCACTGTTGGTAATACATCGTACTAACTCAAAAAAGCCAACCGTTTGCCAAGACCTCTTTTGGCACTAGCAGCTAAGGTGTCCAGCTGCATTGCACGCTTTAGCTCATGCACATCTGATAGCGCTGCATGGTACCGAAGCCAGTATATTCTCGCCAATGAAAATTCATTTTGTTCTCGTTTTATCAACTTTATAGCATCTCCCGCAACCACTTTTCCATTGCATAAAACCCGCACATACACGCCGCTACTGTGGGAGTTTATGCACTGTTTGAGTACCGTTTGTGTACCAAAGCGCACTCCCAACTTAAAACAAGGCTCTCGCGGCTCGGAGACTTCTACCAGCGATTCTCCTATTTCGTATTGATCGCCGATGTACACATTGCGTTCATCAAGTCCTTGCACGGTGAGATTCTCACCAAACATGCCAAGGCTCCAATCGGCTTTAGGAAACCGCAGTTTCCAACTCTCATACACATCCGCAGAAAAAAGATAACACGCTTTGTCTATTCCACCATGGTATTTTCTGTCTACCACAGCATCTTCCTTAACATCCGTCTCTCCTAAATAAATGCCTTGGTTAACTGGATACTTATAAATCCCAGTTTGCACATTTTTACCTCGCCATTTGATGACTTGTGGAGCTCCTAAATTAGTAGAAATAACCTTCATGAATAGCCTACAAAAATAACCGAGATACCGAGAGCAGTGATCGGCCAACATTTTTTTAGCTAGATTTGTTGTACATACATTAATCTGTTATGCCTGAAGAAAATAAACGCCGTAAATTTATAAAAGACGCCCTGCTTACCGTCGTTGGAGGTGCCGTAATTGGAACTTCTGCTAAGGTATTAGCGAATGACTCAGAAGCCATACCCGACCCTATATTAAAGGTAAAACCACTTGGTTTTCAATGGGAAACACAAGATCCTTTCTTGTTTTGTGTGCATCACGAAGATGCCTACCCACAGGGTAATGCTGAGCTAGGTCCGAGTAAAAACTTACTTTCAGGACGTAATATGGGCAATGATTTTCATTTAAAAGATGGTTTCAGAATGTATCACGGCGATACGGTTCCAGGGTTTCCCGGGCATCCACATCGCGGTTTTGAAACGGTAACCGTAGTTAGAAAAGGAATGGTGGATCACTCTGATTCTATGGGAGCAGCAGGACGCTATGGTAACGGAGATGTGCAATGGATGACCAGCGGAAAAGGGGTGCAACACGCCGAAATGTTTCCGTTAGTTAAGCAAAACGATGTAAATCCATTGGAGCTCTTTCAAATATGGCTCAATTTACCGAAAGCCGATAAGATGGTAGAACCCCATTTTAAAATGCTTTGGGATGAGCAAATACCCAAAATAACCCATGTGGATACGAGATCTAAATCTGTGCATATAGAAGTAATTGCGGGTATACTGGAAAATCAAAATGCCCCTACTCCACCGCCAGATAGCTGGGCTGCAAAATCGGGCAATGAAGTTGCCATTTGGAATATACGAATGGATGCAGAAGCTACCTATACCCTACCCAAAGCATCAGTAGGTGTCAATCGAACCATTTATTTTTACAGTGGCGACAAGCTAAAACTAAACGGCAAAGATTTAATGTACTATCATTCGGCTGACGTAACCGCCAGTGAAGCCATAACCCTACAAGCAGGACTGAAACCATGTAATATATTGATCTTACAAGGAAAACCTATTGGCGAGCCAGTGGTGCAGCACGGGCCGTTTGTTATGAATACCATTGAAGAAATAAGGGAAACGTACTCAGAGTTTCAGCGTACTCGTTTTGGGGGTTGGCCATGGCCTAAATACGACCATGTGCACGATGCCACTCGGGGTAGATTTGCACAACACGCGGATGGTAGAATCGAAGAGATGGGCTAGCTTAACCTACCCTTTCTGCATCTCTCTTTTTTAGCGCAAAACTGATGTGTCTGTTTGTCTCTGAAGTAAGATACAAAAATTCATAATTATACTCCACACAAAAGGTATTTACGGCTTCTACTACCCCGTATCTTCTCAATCCTGCATAGGCTATTGATGTGTAATCGTGGCCACATATAAGGCCACTTGGTTTTACGGCTACGGCTGCTGCTTCAAGTTCTAGCTTCGTGGTATTGTAGGTGTGATCGGTATCTATATACACCATATCCAAGCTATTTTCTGGTTGAGATGCTAAAAAATCAATAGAGTTCATTTTATGAAATTCTACCGCTGCTTCTGTACCAACATTTTCACGACATCTTTTTTGGATACTTTCGGTTGGCCAAAGGTCTACCAGATGAAGTTTTGCTGGCGTACACCAGTTGATTATATCTGTTGAAAAGATTCCGTTTTCTACGCCAAGCTCTGCAATTACGGCATTTTTGGGAAGTAACTTTAACAGTTCTTTACGATTTGCTAACACCTTACAATGCGCGACATGATGAGGTTCTAAAGGCATTAATGGATGCTTGGGATACTGCTTAGACCACACCCATTGCACCAGTTGAAATAAAAACTTTTTGAAAATAATTAACATAGAAGAATATCACAAAAGTAAAAGTAATAACTTCGCCTACCTAAATGAATTTCACAGACAGAGTTAATCGCGTAGAGGAGTCTCTCACCATCGGAATGTCTCGTAAAGCGAGGGAACTAAAAGCTGCAGGAAAGGATATAATTAGCCTAAGCTTAGGTGAGCCTGATTTTGATACACCGCAATACATCAAAGATGCGGCTATTGCAGCAATCAATGCTGGTAAAACCAAATATCCTCCAGTAGGTGGATTACCAGAGCTTAAAAAAGCGATTTGCGACAAACTGAAACGAGATTCTAATTTAGATTATTCTCCCGCAGAAGTGATGGTAAGTACGGGTGCTAAACAGTGTATAATGAACGTAATACTGAGTACGGTGCAATCTGGAGATGAGGTAGTTATTCCACTTCCTTTTTGGGTAAGCTATAGTGAAATGGTGAATTTTGCAGGTGGTAAATGTGTTTTTGTACCTAGTAAGTTTGAAGACGAATTTGCCATTGATATAGATGCCATGAAAGCGGCAGTTAATGCTAAAACTAAAATCATCATCTTTAGCAGTCCAAGCAATCCGGCAGGAAATCTATTAAGCAAAGAACAGCTCGGGGAAATTGCGAAAATAGTTAAGGCCAATCCGCAAATAACAGTAATCTCCGATGAGATATACGAGCACATTAATTTTGAAGGAGAACACATTAGTATTTCTCAATTTTCAGAAATACGAGACCAGTTGGTGATTATAAATGGTGTTTCTAAAGCTTTTTCTATGACAGGATGGAGGTTAGGATATATGGCAGGACCAGCAGCCCTAGTGGCAACATGCGATAAGCTTCAAGGACAGTTTACATCGGGCGCTGCGTCTATTTCTCAGTGGGCAGCAATCACTGCGCTTAATGAAGATATGAAACCTACCCATGACATGGTAACTGTGTTCAAGCACCGAAGAGACTTAATGGTAGAATGGTTAAGAGAAATACCCGGTATGGAAGTAGATATTCCAAAAGGCGCTTTTTATCTATTCCCCAGAGTTAGTTCATTTTTTGGCAAGACCATTGGTGGTACTACTATACATTCTAGCTTAGATTTTTGTAATTATCTGCTGGATGAGGCACTGGTTGCACTTGTTCCGGGAGTAGCTTTCGGTATGGACGACCACGTTAGAATCAGCTATGCAAGCAGCGAAGCAGAATTGAAAGAAGCCGTAAGCAGAATAAAAACAGCACTAGGTAAATGAAGATAGATCAACTTTTTAAGGAGTTCGAAAACATAAAAGTACTTGTATTGGGCGATGTCATGATTGACGCCTATTTTTATGGAAGTGTTACCCGTATAAGCCCTGAGGCACCTGTACCCATTGTAAATCTAAAACACAAAGAGCAACGTCTAGGTGGGGCAGCCAATGTTGCACTTAACCTAAAATCACTTGGTGCAGAACCCATTCTGTGCAGTATCAAAGGAAATGACGCTGACGGAGACTTAATCAAGACGTTGTGTAGGAAAAATGGCCTAGTTGACGCACTTATCAATGACTACAGTCGCAAAACCACGGTAAAAACCAGGGTAATAGGCAATAGTCATCAGTTAATACGTATTGACGAAGAAGATACCAAAGACATAGATGAATCTGTAGAAGATTTGGTTTATGAAGCAGTCAACAGTCTTATATCCGAAATTAATGTACTGATCTTTCAAGATTACAACAAAGGACTACTTACCCCTACCCTAATCGCGCGTGTAATTGAATTATGCATTGCAAAAAAAGTACCCATAGTTGTAGATCCTAAATTCAATAATTTCTATGAATACCAAGGAGTTACGTTATTTAAGCCTAACAAAAAGGAGCTTCAACAAGCTGAAAACATAGGAGAACATCTAAACGTTCAAGGTGTAAAATCAGTCGCTGGATTGGTTCGAAAAAAATTGAACGCAAGTAAGATTATGACTACCTTAAGTGAAGACGGTGTTTTAATCATTGGAGAAAATGGCACCGTTCATTTACCAGCACATGCGCGTAAAATTGTAGATGTAAGTGGTGCAGGCGATTCTGTATTGAGCGTAGCAGCCTTGTGTGTCGCTTGTGGTGTATCTGATGAGCTTACAGCAGCTCTTTCAAATTTAGCGGGAGGAATAGTGTGTGAGCAGGTAGGTGTAGTACCTATAGATAAAGATTTGCTTTATGCAGAAGCGTTGGAGCTGGAGGTGAGCGAGAGGTATTAGTTTTTTTTGATATAGGATATAGGACTTAGGATGTAGGATGTAGGACTTTTTGAGATATTGGAATCAGATTTAAAAAGTTAGGCATAACAATCACTTAACTATCAGCCATTTAACATTAAACTCTATTCCTCCCTAAGCAAATCAGGTCTGCGTTCCTGTGTGATTTTTAGGGCTTGCTCTTCTCGCCATTCTTCAATCTTACCAAAATGTCCTGATTGCAACACTTCTGGGACTTTTAGACCAATATAATCTGCAGGTCGAGTATACACTGGCGGTGCTAGTAATCCGTCTTGAAATGAGTCGGTAAGTGCACTTTCTTCGTCTGATATTACGCCTGGAATAAGTCTACAAATGGAATCTGCTACGACTACAGCAGCCAGTTCTCCGCCACTTAGCACATAATCACCAATAGATATTTCTTTGGTAATTATCTGATCTCTAATGCGTTGATCTATGCCCTTATAATGCCCGCACAGAATTATGATATTTTTTTTAAGTGACAGCTGATTAGCCGTACCTTGATTATAGGTCTCTCCGTCTGGGCACATATATATGATTTCATCATACGTTCTTTCTGCCTTCAGTGCATTGATGCAATCGAACACAGGCTCACAGCGTATAACCATGCCAGCTCCACCTCCATATACGGTGTCATCTACTTGCTTGTATTTACCCAAGCCAAATTGTTTGAGATCATGCAGTACTATTTCTACAATTCCTTTATCCTTAGCTCGTTGCACAATACTATGGCTTAGTGGACTTTCCATAAGCTTAGGTTGAACTGATATGATATCTATACGGTGCATTATATTTCTAAAAGACCGTCAGGTAAGATGAGTACAATTTCTTTATCCTCTGGAGATATGTAATCTATGAAATCATCGACCAGTGGTATATACTTAAGCTCACCATTGTAAGGCACTAATAACATAAGTTGTTGCGGCATTTCGACGATATCTTGAACTATTCCAATAGCTCCGAGATATTTATCTATCACTTGAAAACCAATGAAGGTAAGCTCCGATTCTTCGGGTAAAACCTCTTTGTCTGTGAATACCTCTTTCGCTATAATTTCTTCTGTTTTATCAAATGTATCGATAAATTCAAGGGTCAGAATTGGTTCATCGTCTTTGCCTTTTATACCTATCATTTTATAGGGTATAAACTGTC
>CAMDCQ010000088.1 GCA_945890595.1 Chitinophaga pinensis | reverse complement strand
ACCGGGGCATTAGGAATAATTGCTTCCAAACCTTTCACTCCCGTACATGCAGCGGCCAAACATAAAGTTCCATTGTAGGAAGTTCCCATCATACCCACTTTTCCTGTGGACCAAAAAGCCGATACGGTGTCTATTCCTGTTCGTGTGGTATAACCAAAAGTTCTTCCGCAAAGCCAATCAATAACCGCTCCTGGCGCGAGTTTTTCGTTTTCACCTCCAATGGTTGGTACACCATCTGAAAATCCTGTTCCAGGCGAAGAAGAATACACGGTGATGTAACCTCTTTTCACCCAAGTAAGATCTTGAAAATAAGCTTCAAGAGGACGGTTTTCTTTGCGTTTTGCAACGGCGTGTTTGTGTGGTGGTGGAATTGCCCCAAGTTCGTGTTTTACATCCCAAAAAAAACTTTTCGAATCACCTCCTGTGCCAGCAAAATAAGGGCTAGTAGTAAAAATCACGGGCAATTTGAGTCCTTGTGTGTTGGTTTGTAAAGGACGGGTTAAAAACACGTGCATGCGGTCAAGTTTCCCGTCAGAGTCGCTATCGAAGTTGTTTTGTACCCACAATTCTTCTTTGATACATTCAGAGGGCTTAATAAATTCTGGAACAATTTGCGAGTCACCTTCATTAAAGATGGGTTTTACGTTTTGTGCGCTTACAGCAGATGTTACAAAACCCAATAAAAGGGCGATTGTTATTTTTCTCATTGTTTTAAATTGTTACTACAGTCTATTCAAATTAGGCATATCATTTTGCAGATTGTCGATGGGCGGGATTTTTATCACAAATATTCATACTAAGCACATACTTCAAATTTACGAAAAACGGTCACACAAAGCACTGATTGAATACAGACAGACATGTTTTTTGGTGAACTCTGAAACTGGAAAAGCAGTTCCGAAAGGAAACCTTTAATTTTATGAGGATTTTCCCATAAAAAAAGGAGATACCCGTTTGGATATCTCCTCTGTTGTACTCGGGACGGGACTTGAACCCGTACGCCCGTGAAGGCACTGGATTTTAAGTCCAGCGTGTCTACCGATTCCACCACCCAAGCATCTTAAATCTCAAACTCGATAGATGTTGAGATTTATGCGCAGCACAAAACGGTTACCCATACTGTACATACCTTAAACAGTTTAAGGTATTCTGCTAAACTAAAAAAGGGATTGCTCCCTTTTTATATCGTTTGAGCGAAAGACGAGATTCGAACTCGCGACCTCCACCTTGGCAAGGTGATGCTCTACCAGCTGAGCTACTTTCGCTTTATTTGCTTACTTCAATGAACGTTTCCCTCCGTAAGCGGGTGCAAAAATAATCACGTTTTTATACCTTGCAATAAGTTTTAAATTATTTTTTTTTGAATTCGATTACCAGCTCTCGACCACGTCTCGGAGCGATTGAATCTAGGCATTGTTGCAGTACACATATCTCAAATTTAGGTTGAAATAAGTCTTGGTATTCAGAAGCATTTCCCCCGTATGGAGGGCCATCCTGTTTATCCATCTCAAAGAGTAAACCAAAGAGCACGCCGCCTTTATTCAAAAGGCGGTGCATGTGATTTACATATTGGGGCCTTAGCGCAGGGTGAAGTGCGCAAAAAAAAGTCTGTTCTAGAATTACATCAAAACGTTGATCGAACTCAAAAAAATCCCCCATTAGATACTGGCCCTCTGGAAATGTAGACCCACGGCTTACCAATAAGGCCTTGGCATCGGCTGCATAATCTAGCGCATATACGTTCTTGTAGCCTTTATTCCACAAATAATCAGCCTCATAGCCACTTCCAGCGCCTGGTATAAGTATTCGAGCATCTTTCGCAATATTTTGCTCTACATAGTGGGTGAGCACTTGATTGGCATAACCAATATCCCACGGAAAGTCATCCTGAGCATACCTTTTTTGCCAATAAGCAGCATCCAGTGTACTCATTTTATCCTTTTCCACCGCCTTTTACTGCACCGGCTCCTTTCGTAGATATAGGCGCCTTTTTAGGACTGCTGGATGTTGGGGTTGTGGTGGTACTTGGAGTTGTCGTTCTAGGTGTTGGAGTGCTTGTTTTAGGCGTATTAACATCTTTATACCGTGTTGGGGTAGGTTCTGAGGGTGAACTGTACGTAGATTCCTGAGGGGGCTGGTTTTGCTGAAATAAGTGGATCCTAACTCCCACATTAATAAGCAGGATATCTGTTTTTACTGTTTTGTAATTACTAAAATCTACTTGGCTAGTTCCTTCTACAAGTTGTATGTTGCCCAAGGGAAGGGCAGCTCCTTTATCACCAAAGGTGTAGGTAATTCCACTTTCTAACGAGAACGACTTATTCAAACGATAACTGCACCCAATACCCGCACCATAATGTAGTCTGGAGGTGTACACAATACGACGTGTGGTGGTATCAGTTTGGTAACCTGGGTTCCGTGACACTTCATCTAGTTCGAGTCTTTGACGTGTATTGTACTGTCTGTTTCCAACTAAGAAATTGACATAGGGCACAAACCTATCATCGTCGGATCCCCAGTTTAATCGCACTACACCCATGGTTGCATACATAGAATTAGTTGCGGTAATGGTTGCCGTGCCTATAATGTTGGGATCGGAAAGTTCTAAATTCTCAAATTTTTTGGACTGCATGTTGGCAAAATCCAATTGCACTCCTGCCTGTACATTCAACATAGATTTAGATGGATACCTGCTGCTGAGGTAGCTTAGGTTTATACCGTATCCATTATCGTATTTTATATCTTTTAACTCACTTTGCGGGCAAGCGGTATGAAAACCGATTCCCAGATATCCTTTACTTTCTTGGGCGTTGGCGCGCAAACCTGCAACGGCACATAAAACGAATAGGCTATTTTTAAGACTTCGCATGTTTCAAATGTAGGTTATTCCTTTAATTTTGGGTTGTCACTGTGCCGCGTGGCATCGCGAGTCGTTTTTTTAGCTAAATTCTGAAGTAATGCGTCTTCTAAATTAATGCCACATTGATTGGCTAAGCACATAAGTACAAAAAGCACATCTGCCATCTCATCACCCAAGTCTACCGCTTTATCCGACTCTTTAAAGCTCTGCTCACCATACCTGCGGCTCATTATACGCGCCACTTCACCTACTTCTTCCATCAGTATAGCCGTATTGGTAAGTGGATCAAAATAGCGAACACCAACGGTGGTAATCCATTCGTCAATGGTTTTTTGTGCTTCGGTAATGGTCATACGGGCAAAAATATCTGCTTTACTTGAATAACGCGATATCGCAGTGCACTAAAAACTCCACGTACTGGTGTTGGCATTGTAAGGATTTAAGGAAAATTTAAATCCTGAGGTTAGCCCTTGTGTGTTAGAACGGGCAAGGACATAATAAACACCCAGTTTTAGGCGTTCTCGTCCGAGTTTAAAAATACGGTTGGCACCGACTAAAACTTCGGAGTATTGGTAGCTTCTTTCGGGCACAAACAAAATGCCGCCTCCTACCGTCGTTTTTATACCTAATTGTTTGATCCCAGGTATCTTACTGGTAATGAAGCCATTGAAATCATGCAGGTAATGGCCTTCCAATACCGTTTGAAAAGTGGCAAACGTTGAATCAATCAATTGGTAACCATACATAGGAGGGATAAGCAAAATAGGATCGCCACCGCGTTGGTAACGATAATCCATAATACGCAACCTACTTGTATCTAAAAATCCACCCAGGTTTACAGCGTATTCCGATGTGCCAAAAATGCCAATGTTGAATTTTTGATTAATCCCAAAATCAAGCGATTTGTACTTCGTGCTAGATCCCCAAATACCCGTTAACGCCTGTCGGTAGGCTAACGAGAATGTGGGGTATTTTGACCCTAGAATTATCTTTTGTCGGGGTTCTTGAATATAGAGTTGTTTGGGCGTGTAAGATACCCCAATGGTGGCTTCAAAAGCAGAATGGGTAGCAAAGGTGTACGGTGTGTTATTAACGAAAGCACTGTCAAAATCGGTGTTAAATTTAAAATCACCCAAGTCTTTTCTCAGGGTATTTCGGAGGCCAGCATTAAGGTAAAGTCCATTGATTATCTCGTTCGAATGACTTAACACAAGGTAATTCTCTTCATAAAAATTATTGCGGTTAAATATATCGCGAATGGTTGCAAAATTATTGACAAAGCCAAAGTACTTCCCAGCATTCAGCGAGATAGTGGATTGCTTTTTGGGATTGTACAGGTAGCGTATGCCCAGATTGCCTTTTAGGTCACCATTCCTAAAGCCGTAATTTAAAAAAGGTGCGATATAGAGCGTTTTGTAATTCTCGTACTTTTTATAATAGCTAACCGAATACCGCAGTCTAAATCCTCCAATAGCCACGGGATCTATTAGGCCAATTGCAGGGTTAAAATTCCAAAGTGTTTTTTTCTCTCGGTTAATAAAGCTGTAGCCCGTCCACAGTATCTTGAGTACTGTTGGTTTATTAAAAACAGAATCTACGGAATCTAAGTAGTGCTTGCTAATGCGCACCCGTTGTATACTGTCTTGGTAATTCATAAAGATGCGCTCGTTCTGTGTGAGTGGGATGGGGCGCAGTAATGCCCAAAAAGAAGTGTCTTTTTCGTAGGCATCTTCAAAAGTTATTCCTACCTCGTCATTGAAGTATTTTTTGGCGTATGTACTGTCAAAACGGTAATTTGTATAGCGAACGTCACAATGCCCAGTGGACTTGCTCATTCCGTTTTTAATTTGCCATTCTAAGCGCTCAGTGATTAACACGCGTCTCTTATTTATGAACGTATATTCTTGCGCAATACGGAAGGCATCGTACAGAATAAGTGAGTTTTTGCTCACGTCTAAGTTAACGCTTTTAAGGGTAAATAGACTGTCCCAGATTTCTATTTCTCCCGAAAACAGGGCGTTTCCCATTTTTCTGGGCGTAACGCGAATGGTGTACACTTTTAAGTCTCCCTCAAAACGCGATCCCAGCAGTTTGTACTTATAGGCGAGCATAGCGGTAGTACTTAGTGGGGATATGTAGGCATTGTCACCCAGTCTTTTGGAGGTAATTAGGTTCTGATAAAAGTCAAAGTCAGCATCGGTAGTAGACGTAAAAAAGAGGGTTTGCTGGTTTCCTAATTTTTTAGCAGCTATTTTCTCTTCTTTAAATCCGGAAGGTGGTTTGATGTGCTGCACGAAGTTACCTTCAAATAGATTGAGTTTTGGGATACTATCTGCTAGTTCAAAAGGGTCGTCGTCCTCAGGTTCATCCTTTTTTTGTTTTTCTCTCTTAGGGCCTGACACGCTATTTTCTTCTACACTTTTTACATAAATGCTTCGCTTCTGCGTGGTGAATGTATTGCTGTAAATCTCCTTTCGGTCAATGGTTTTTTGAATAATTTCATACGACAAGTCCTTCTTTTTATTGGATATTTGGACAGCGCCTAATTCAGTATCCGTTAGTTCTAAAATGATGTTTTGGGTAATTTTGGGCTTGATAATTAAGTCTACATATTGCGGAGTGTAGCCCATGTAGGAAAAGGAGATTCTATTTAACCCGTCGGGTAAACGTAATTCGTATTGGCCTTTTTCATTGGTTACGGTACCTACACCTAATTGGGTTGCTCGTACATAAACTCCTTGCAAAGGAACTGCTTGGGCATCGGTAACATAACCGCGAAGCGTGCTGTATTCTTGCGCATGGGAAAGATAGCAACAGCATAAGAGCAATATGAAGGCGAAATATTTCAAATAGATGTGCTAAAAAGAAGAATACGTTTCTAATTTAATGTGGTTACAAAAATGAATCGATTAGCGACTTTTTGGTCACCAAATCGATAAAATTAAAAAAGTTTCTGGAATATTATTTTTTAGGCTTAAAAATATGTTTTACGAAACGCCTACATAGCTTTGCAAGCTATGAACAAAAAAGTAGTACTGTTGATCCTAGACGGCTGGGGAATTGGGAAAAAAGATGCTTCTAATGCGATTTTTAATGCGCAAACTCCATTTATAGATAGCTTAGCGAATCATCCAAGTGCCAACATCAAAACTTTTGGGGAAAATGTGGGGCTTCCGGAGGGTCAAATGGGGAATTCTGAAGTGGGACACATGAACATAGGCGCAGGTCGTGTAGTTTGGCAAATGCTCGTGCGTATCAATAAAGCCTTTAGAGATAGCGAGGTACTGCAACTCAAATACATGGTTGAAATGCTCCGTGTAGCGCGAGAAAATCCGAATAGAAAGATCCACTTGATGGGGTTGGTAAGTGACGGTGGAGTGCACAGCAGCTTAGATCACTTAATTGCCCTTACTCGCTTATTTAACGAGCAAGGCTTAGATAATCGTGTTTTTATACACGCCTTTACCGATGGGAGAGACACCGATCCACAAAACGGTTTAGGCTATTTGAATCAGCTCACCGAATCAGAATATTTCGGAAAAACTACCTTGGCGAGCATTTGTGGAAGGTATTACGCCATGGACAGGGATAAACGTTGGGAACGCACTAAACTGGCCTATGATGCTCTTGTGCATGGTATAGGCGAAACGGCTAGCGACTACAAAAAAGCGATGAAGGATAGCTATGCTGCTGGTGTTACCGACGAGTTTATAAAGCCCATACTATTGAGTAAAAACGGCCAGATTGAAGAAGATGATATTGTATTGTGTTTCAACTTTAGAACGGATAGAGGTCGACAAATAAGTACCGTACTTACTCAGGAGGATATGCCCGAAATGGATATGAAAACGGTAAACATTCATTATTTTACCATGACCGAGTATGACAAAACGTACCACGATGTGCATGTGTTGTTTGAGGGTCAAGATCTAAAAAATACGCTGGGTGAAGTATTGTCTAGCCATGGCAAAAAACAACTTCGCGCTGCCGAAACCGAAAAATATCCGCACGTTACGTTCTTTTTTAATGGAGGTCGTGAAGCCCCTTTTGAAGGTGAAGACCGCACCATGGCAAGTTCACCAAAGGTTGCAACCTATGACTTACAACCCGAAATGAGCGCCGTGGAACTCACCGATAAGGTGATAAACGCCATGAACAGCACCAACTACGATTTTGTGTGTGTAAACTATGCCAACCCAGATATGGTAGGACATACAGGTGTGTTTAGTGCCATCGTAAAAGCATGCGAAACAGTTGATTCATGCGCCCAACAATTGGTGGAATACGGCAGAAGTAAAGGTTATTCATTTATCATAATAGCCGACCATGGAAATGCAGAACTAGCTGTAAATGAAGACGGCAGTCCGAATACGGCACACACCACGAACTTAGTTCCTATTTATCTTATAGATGACGATATTACATCGATTAGCGAAGGAAAGCTGGCCGATATCGCACCAACGGTTTTGCAGTTGTTGGATATTCCCGTTCCTGCAGAATTTGACGGTGTAAGTCTTATTTAAGCATATATCACCGGCTGTTCGTTATCCTAAAAGGTTGTTTAGGAACGATTCTGTTAATAGTAATACTTTTATTAAATAATAGTATTACTATTGCAGTGTTAAAGTAATGCTACAAAATATTTCGTTCACCATAGATACTGGCATCAGTTTAAAAGACCCGAGAGATTCTGATTTAGGTAGAAAATTGCTGCAAGAAAGTATCAATCTAATCGATGAGATTGGTCTTGAGCAATTCACCTTCAAGAAATTGGCCGTCGCGATGTCTTCCACAGAAGCGACGGTATATCGGTATTTTGAAAACAAACATAAGCTGCTTACCTACTTGGTAAATTGGTATTGGAGTTGGTTGCAAAACAAGATATTGTTTACGACGTATATGCTCAATTCTGCCACTGAAAAACTAGAAAGTACCATTGATATACTGGCTTCTCCTATAGAGCAAGATTTTAATTACATGTACATTGATGAACAAAAGTTGTATCGCATCATTATTGCAGAAGGAGCTAAAGTATATTTAGTAAAGGATGTAGATATGGTAAACACTGGTGGTGCTTACTTGAGTTATAAGACCTTGTGTTCACTCATTTCGGATCAAATCTTAGCCTTAAATGCAAATTATCTTCATTCGCATACGTTGGCTTCTACCATTATAGAAACATGCCATAGTCAGATATTTTTTAGTCAACATTTGCCCAGACTAACCGACGTGTCTGAAGATGACCATGCTAATTTAAAAAAATTTATTTTACACCTAACCTTTTCAGCCATCAAATAATGCAGAGTTTCTTAAAACCCATTCATCGATTTTTGGGCTTGTTAAAGCCAGACAAACGTGACCTTACGTATCTATACTTATATGCTATTTGCAATGGTATAATCAGTTTATCCTTACCTATAGGTATTCAGGCTATTATGGGTTTGGTGCTAGCGGGAAGCCTCTCAGCCTCTTGGGGTATGCTTACCGCATTGGTTATGGTAGGAGTGGCCATTGCAGGTATATTTCAAATTATGCAGCTGTATATTGTGGAGATACTGCAACGCAGATTATTCGCACGTGCGGCATTTGATTTTGCGTACCGTATCCCTAAGTTTAAGCTAAAAGCCTTAGGCGATTATTACGCACCTGAGTTAGTCAATCGTTTTTTTGATACGATAAACATTCAAAAAAGTCTATCCAAAATACTATTGGATTTTTCGACGTCAATTCTTCAAATTATTTTCGGGTTAATCCTCCTTTCTTTATATCATCCTATCTTTATTGCGTTTGGGTTTGTATTGCTTTTGGTGTTGTTTGTCATTATTTACCTTACAGGAAAACCAGGTATGCGCACCAGTATTGAAGAGAGTGACTATAAATACGAAATGGCTTTTTGGCTAACTGAATTAGCCAGGGCGATACCTACGTTTAAGTTAAGTGCTAGTTCTAACCTTAATTTTAAACGAACAGATGATATCCTTGAACACTATGTAGATTCTCGTAAACGACATTTTAAGGTCCTCTTGAGTCAGTACAGCAGTATAATCGCGTTAAA
>CAMDCQ010000087.1 GCA_945890595.1 Chitinophaga pinensis | reverse complement strand
TTTTTTAGGTAAAATCTTCTTACTTTAGTTGGGCAGATTGAGCGTTAAACCTCGTCTAGCTAATAGGTGCGACTAGATAGAATCAAATCTTAACAGGAGGGCTTCAGGGTTTAAAAAAGGAATTTGCTTATTGATAGAAAAAATAGCTTACTTTGCAAAAAGCCATACCAAAAATATTTCGATTTTTTGTGTCCGCTAACTTGAAATAAATTAATAAATATGCAAATATTCATACTCCGAAATCTTACTCTTTTTTCTATTTGTTTTTTCGTTTTCTCAGCACAAGCTCAAAATAGAGCCTTGTCAGTAGGCTTTGGAATAAGTCATCTTTACGATTTAAATGAAGGATCTGTGTTACTTAAGTCAAAATCTGCGGCAACTCCATATTCGGTTGCTGATATTGATTTGCAGGGTTTAAATGGGAGCAATACAAAATTGGATTTGGGGTATGGAGTTATTGCCGAGTTAACCCTTAACAAAAATCAAAGTTTGCTGGTTTCGTATACCAACGGCACAATGACTGCCCAGCAGGGTAATCAATATGCGTCTACGAAGCTAAACCTAATCAATGGTAGTTTCAGACAATATTTAATGCCTGAAAAATTGCAACGTCAATATCTTAAGCCTGCCAAGGACTATGATGGATTTTATGTAAGGCCATTTGCGGAGATAGGTGTTGGACTGACTAATTATAATGCAGGAAGATACTTTGTGAAAGATCAAGGTTTATTTAGCAAAACATCAGGGAATACGATATCTAATTCAGTATCGCTGGGTTGTTTGTTCCATATAAACTCAAAAATAAAATTCACGGCAGCACCTAATTTTATTATTAATTATTCAGACGCTGTGGATGGATACAAAAATAAAAGTACAGATATCATGATGAGCAGCACCATCGGAGTTCTCTTTAGTCTATAAACCAAACGAATAAACAAAAATGAAAAAACGAAATATTTGGTCAGCTTTTGCACTTTGTTTAATGAGCACATTCTTCACCTATGCGGATGTAGCATCAACTAATTGCACCACAACGTATTCGACGAATACTATAATCTCTTGCTCGGCTTACACGTGGACAAATGGCGTCACATACACCGTTAATAATAATACAGCTAAAGATACTTTTGTGAATGCCGCGGGTTGTGATAGTATAGTTACCCTTGACTTAAAAATAGAGGATAAGGTTAATCCAACAGTAATTACCAAAAACATTACCATAAGTTTAAATGGAGCAGGAACAGCAAGTATTGTCGCCTCACAGATAAATAACGGCTCTTCGGATAATTGCACTATTGTTTCCCTTTCGTTGAATAAGTCAACTTTTGATTGTTCTAATTTAGGGACTAACACGGTGTATTTAATAGCCATAGATGCATTTGGAAACGTGGGTAGTGCCGGTGCAGTGGTCACCGTTAGGGATTTGATAAAACCTACGGCGATTTCCAAAAACATGGATTTAAGTTTGAATGCAACAGGCCAAGCAAGTATAACGCCCACCCAAATAGATAACGGGTCAACAGATAATTGTAGCGTGGCGTCGTTCTCCTTAAGTAAATCTAGTTTTAATTGCTCCAATGTCGGACCTAACAATGTCTATTTGAGGGTTACAGATGTGTACGGCAATAAGGATTCTGCTTTGGCAATAGTTACCATTAAAGATGATCTTAAACCGATCGTTGCAGCACAAAATATAACCGTTAGCCTGAATGCATCAGGTTTAGCCTCTGTTACAGCATCGCAAGTGGATAATGGTTCTACCGATAACTGTTCAATAAATTCACTTAGCTTAAGTAAAACAACCTTTGACTGCTCTAACTTAGGAACCAATACGGTTTATTTAAAAGCAGTAGATGGCTTCGGAAATAGTGATTCTGCTATCGCCATTATTACAGTTCAGGATACCACTAAGACGGTTTTAAACACCAAGAACATAACCGTAATTCTAGGATCATCTGGTACGGCTACCATTATTCCTTCGCAGGTAGATAATGGATCTGTAGGAAATTGTACGGTGTCCTACCAATTAACGAAAACTAATTTTAACTGTAGTAATATAGGCCCTAATACGGTCTATCTAATTGCAACGGACGCTGCTGGAAATGTAAATGCGGCAAAAGTAACTGTTACCATAGCGGATGCTTCAAAACCAACGGTAGTTGCTCAAAATATAACAATAATACTGGACGCAACAGGAAATGGAAGCATAACAACTAGCCAGCTAGATAACGGATCTTTTGATAATTGTGGCATAGCTACTCTTACGTTAAGTAAGTCTAGTTTTAATTGCTCCAATGTTGGCGTCAACACGGTTTACCTTATTGTAACAGATGTTAACGGAAACACGGACTCTGCCAGCGCTATTGTGACCGTACAAGATACCAGTTTAAGCGTGTTGACCCAAGATATAACGGTAAGTTTAGATTCGTTTGGTCAAGCAAGTATTTCAGTAAGTGACATCGACAACGGCTCTAGTAGCACTTGCGGTATTGCCACGTTTTCGCTTAGCAAGTCAAGTTTTGATTGTTCCACTATTGGTGCGAATACCATATACCTTATTGCAACTGATGTGAGCGGTACTATAGATTCTACCATGGCAATTGTATACGTTGAGGATACCATTCAAAGTAATTTGATAACACAAGATATCGTGGTTACGCTAGACTCATTTGGACAAGCCAGTATAACTACATCTCAAATAAACAATGGATCCAGCGATAACTGTAATCTAACTTTAACCTTGAGTGCGTATACGTTTGATTGCTCTAATTTAGGGGCTAATATCATTCACTTGATTGCCACAGACGCAAGTGGTCGTATTGATTCTGCTTCTGCACTAGTTACGGTACAAGATACAATCCAAACGTATGTAAGTGCAAAAGATATAACCGTAAGTTTGGATGCTTTTGGGCGTGCAACTCTTACTCCCGCAGACATAGACAATGGATCCAGCGATAATTGTAGCCTTTCGCTAGCGTTAAGTACTTCTAATTTTGACTGTTCAAACGTAGGAACAAATCTGGTTTATTTAATTGCTACGGATGCAAGTGGAAACATAGACTCTGCTAGCGCAATAGTAACCATACAAGATACGCTAAAGCCTATTGTAAGAACGAAGAATATTAGCGTTGTTTTAGATGCCTCTGGAAATGCGTTTATCCAACCTTTTCAGGTAAATATGGGCTCCTCAGATAATTGTAAAATTGCTTTTTTTGATCTAAGTAAAAGAGATTTTAATTGCACTGAAATAGGCAATCATGTCGTATATCTTTTTGCCGAGGATTTTAACGGGAATAGAGATTCTGCTAGTGCCATTGTAACGGTTGTAGATACCAAGCCAGTTGTCCGTACACAAAATATTACGGTTTATCTAGATGCTCTAGGTACAGCAAGTATTGCGACCACACAAATAGATAACGGTTCTTCTGATAATTGTGGTATTGCTTCTATATCCCTGAGTAAATCTAATTTTAATTGTGCTAATCTAGGTGTTAATACGGTTAACTTGTTGGTTACGGACGTAAACGGAAACATAGGATCAGGAATAGCGGAGGTTAATGTGCAAGATTCTACAAAACCAGTAGCTAAAGCTCAAGACATTTTGGTAATGTTAGATGAAAATGGATTAGTTACGATAACGCCATCTCAAATTGACAATGGATCAACAGACAATTGTAGTATTGTATCTATTGCGTTAAGTAAATCTAACTTTGATTGCTCTAACATAGGAGGTAATGTAGTTTACTTAATGGTTACAGATGCTGGCGGAAATAAAGACTCTGTGAGTGCAGTTGTTACCATACAGGATACCACAAAACCAATGGTGCTTGCACAAAGCATGGTTGCGTTCCTAGACGCTACTGGCCAGGTTACTATTACGAGTACAGAGATAGACAGGGGTTCTTCTGATAATTGTGGTATATCAACTCTAGTTTTAAGTAAATCTAGTTTTGATTGCTCCAATCTTGGAACAAACCCTGTGTACTTAATTGTAACAGATGTCAATGGGAACGTAGACTCTGCTAGCGCCTTAGTTACTATTAAAGATACGATTAGTCCGATTATAGTTAATGCCCCGAACGACGTGGTTTTTGGCTACTGTGATGCTAAGTATACATATACCTTACCCATAGCTACTGACAATTGCACATTTACGGTTACTCAAACGGAAGGGCTACCTCCAGGATCAATCTTTCCTCAAGGTTTCACAACCAATACATTCAAAATTGAAGATTTATCTGGCAACGCAGTAACAACTAGCTTTACCGTAGAAATAAGAAGTGAGTACTTACCTTTTGCTTTTCGCGACACCACCTTGTGCAGTAATGATGCCCAGATAGACCTAACAAAAGGCGTAGCAAGTCTTACGTTCTTAGGTACTGGTATTCAGAGCGACGGAATTAATTTCAATCCTATATTGTCGGGTTCAGGTAAATTCATAATCACTGCTGTGTTCACAGACTCTATGGGTTGTACAACCTTAGATAGCCTAAGTATAGTGGTTAGAAAAGCACCAGTAACGCCTACAATAGTAAGAGAAGCTTCAGATCAGATTGCAACGGAACTAAAATATGAGTCATATCAATGGTATAGAAACGGAAGCTTCTTAGCAGGTGAAAATACACAATTGTACATGGCTCAAGAATTAGGGATTTATTCCGTAGTTGTGAGCTCAGCTGATCATTGTTTTGCCGTAAGTGAAGGGTATGATTTTGGCATGCCAGCGAATGAAGAACAAGTAGTGAAAGATGGAAATGTGCGGGTGTATCCTAACCCAACTGACGGTGTTGTATTCGCAGAAATGTTTGACAACGACCCAACTCATGTATTAACCCTTACAGACGGCTTAGGTGCACAACTTATGATAGTAACATCTAATTCTAGTATCGTTCGCATCGACATGACAGACTATGCTTCTGGAGCATATTTCTTGAATGTGACAAGTGCGAGTACAAATGCAAATGTTAAAATCTTAAAGAACTAATTGGCCTAGCTACATAAGTAAAAAAGGGTTAGTGGTACAAGTGCCATTAACCCTTTTTTCGTTGATTTATTCTTAAAATAGAATTTTAATGGGTTTATAACATAGAGTTTCAGTAAATACTTATCCATAAATGAGCATATATTTTAGATTGTGTATAATTTTTTGGCGAAAAGAGTCGCACCTATAGTGTGGCTATGTTTAACTACAAGCATTTAAAATACAGATAGTTAAACGCAAAATGCTTTGTTTGCTAAGAAAGTAATGAGCGGTTGCTATACATTTTTTTCATAAAACGAAACCTAAAAACCTTGGAGTAGAATATTTTTGCAAACATTAATTCTTGCTACGAAAAGCATCCACAACAGAACAAACTAGTTAATAATGATACGGAAATTAATTTTAATCATCGGTTTAGTAATTGCGTCGGTAAGTTTCGCTCAAACGGATAAGGCTGCTGAAAGTAGTGATAAACTTTCTCAGTTAAGACTGAAGAATGAGCAAATTACACGAAAAATTGTAGACCTAGAAGCGTCAGTTCTTGTACTCAAAGCGGAGCTACAATCTACAAAACAAGAAGTTAAAACAGAATTACTTCGCGGCCAAGAATTACAGGCGCAAAATGAAAGCTCTCTGAATATTGCCTTGGATGAATTTTCGAAAAAATTTGAGAAGCAGAATGAAACGGTAAAAGGAGTGCAAGATGAGTTGAACAGCAAATTCGATAGTCAGATGATAATGCTAGTAATTGGCTTTATAGCGTTACTTATTATCTTTTTGATTTTGAGCAAACGAGCAACACAAAAGGCACTAGAACAAAATATCGCAAATTGGAATAATTTTCAAGAGCATTTACTAAAAAAATAATCCCATTAAAAAAGTTAATAAACACGTTATGAGCAATAAACCAAAAGGCAAACTCGACGCTATCACCTTCATTTACGGATTCGGTGCTGCAGTAGTATTAGTAGGTGCAATGTTTAAATTTCTAGGATGGCAGTTCGCAAATGAATTGTTCATCGTAGGTCTGAGTATTGAAGCGGTAGTTTTCTTGATTTCGGCGTTCGAAAGAAAAACAGATGACAAAGACTATAATTGGGAGAATGTATTCCCGCAATTAAGTCAAACGGGAAGCGACAACCCAGATACCCAGAGTTATGGTGACGCTTTAAGTCAATTTAGCCAAACCTTAGGCACTATGACAAATGAATTAAAGTCAGTATCAGAGAGTTTAAACCAAATTAAAGTGGAGTTACAAAGTTCAGCCCAAAATGCCTCTGAAATGAAGGAAAAAATGTCTGATTTTAATTCTCTTATGGATAATTACAATTCAAACTTGCGTGCGGTCAACGATAAATACAACCAAATGCTAAGCTCAAAGTAAGCTTCGGTTAACACTATTGTATGGGAAGTACCTTAAAAATAACGAAATCGAAAAATATGACGTTCAAGAAGCTTAGCTTCCTGTATCTCGTATTTATTCTTTTTCTGTTCTTCTCAAGTCCTGGTAATTATGTTGTGCATTATGACCAAATGCAGGTAACTCAAGAAGAGTTAAACGGTCGATTAAATGCCAAGCTAATCGCGTTTGAAGCCAAGACTGAGGATGAGAAATTACTTCAAGAAACAACATTGCAATGCTTGCAGGAGTTAGATGCCTTAAACACAAGCTATAAAAAATATGCTAAAGAGTTTTCCATTTATGGCGATAAACTGAAAGAAAATCAGTTTGCTGAAAAACAACTTAGAAATGGATCATTGGCTGTGCGTTTTGATAAGACGAATGCGAAGATGGAGTCGGTTTATGCTAAAACTACTGGCCAGTCTTTAAAAGGTCAAATCATTGAAATAAAAAGCTTTACGGGAGAAGATATAGCAGCGCTAGAGTTTTTCTTCAAAGAAACACCCAATGCTGTGGTGGGTTCTGTTTTAGAACACCTAAAAACAGTTTACTTGTACAATTCGATATCACAACTATTCAAGCAAAAAATAGTACTTCCTCGTTATGAGCAAGTAATGCTCGAAGATGCTAACTTCATTCAGCGCTTCAAGCGTTTATTGGTTTTGGGTAATTCGTTTGAGTTGGCTATCAAACCACTAAATGACGGAGAAGTTCCTCAAGTTAAAATAAACGGCAGTCCTGTAACTGCTACCCAAAGTCCATCAGGTACTTACGAGCTCAACTATGTGCCAACTAAACCAGGTAAATATGCGGTCGAAGTAAATGTGGGAGAACAGCGATTATTTACGGGATTTGAAGTGCTAAAACCAGCATTTCGTTTTGTTATGGAGAAGTCCAACTTCAATGCAATTGTTGGAGAGAAAATGGTAGTGTCCTTAGATACCCAGTATCTGCCGAGCCGAGGGGTTAGTTTTGTATCTGCCAAGGCTCAAATAGTGCGCGAAGGTGATAGGTTGACCATTACTCCAAATGAAGCGGGTATGTTCCGCGTTAAGATGATGAATGGCAAAGAGCAAGTGGATGACTTTGTACTCTATGCCAAGGAAGCAGAGGCGATTGAAGTGGGTCTTCTGGATATTGCAGGTGAGCCATCATCGTTAAATAATGCAAGTCGTTTGGAATCCTTAAATACGTTTTGGCAAGTAGTTAGCTTCCGAATGATTATAATTGATGAGTCGGGTACTAAAAAAAGTTTGCGAAGTGCAACACGTTATCTGCGTAATGATTTGAGAGAAGCTGAACAACAAGCTCCAAAAGGCAGTGTTTTGATATTTGACGATATCAAATTAATCAGTAAAAATAGAGGTATTACCAAAATAGGACGTCCCATAATCTTGAAAAAATAATGGCTAAATACGTCAGAATATCAAAAGCAAAAAATCTTCGATTTCGATTGATCAGCGTATTGTACTTGCTGTTCATCTCGTTGTCAATCATTCAAATTCCAATAGAGTGGTTGCGAATAAATCCGTATTACTTGGAATATATGGAGGCGATAAGTTCAAAAGATGAGGTGGCCCCAGAAATTATAAAAGCTAGAAATGTGGTAACACAGGTGGATTCATTATTTTTGGTTTTTGCGGGTAATGCAGAATCAAATACCTTGCGCGAGCCTGAAGGGTATGCAACAACCGATGATTACTTCATAAGCAATAAGAACGGGGAACTAGTTTTTAATGCGTTAATGAGCTTACGTGATTATTATTATGCCATGGACGTTTCAGATCTCAAACGAAAAGAGTTCGAACGGTTATTCAAATCGGACCTTGAGAACGGATTAAAGGATAATAAAGTTAATATCTGGACAGAATGGAAATTCAGACACGTTCCTGCTACTGTGGTTAGAACCTTGTTAGCCGAAACAAAATTGCGTTTAAATTTATTGAATGGTGCCATAGAATTGGACGAAAAAGCAGCAGGTGCTCAAAGTGCGGTTAAATTGGCATTTAATGTAGAGTCCCTGCAATTAGGAGATACTGCAAAATTTATAGTCGCGGATAAGAGTGTAACAGAAGTATCTGTTACGAATGGGAATAGCATTTCCAAAGAATACAGTTGGACCGGTAATGAATTAAACTTTATACCTAAATCGGCTGGAACGTATACATTGGTATTCAACACCCGAGGTACAGAAGAGAAGGTAGTGATTAAAATACAACCTTCCGTATTTTTAGCGGATAACAAACAAACGGTTCAGTTTATATATGAAGGTAAAGAAACAAAGTTAAGATACCGAAACGTAGAAAATATTGGAAGATTAAAATGTAATTGTGCTGGAGAAAATTTCATCTCTTATAAAAGCGGTGAGGTTAGTATAACCCCCGAAAAATATGGATGGTGTCAAATTGAGTTGTTAAGTACAAGTGGTGGGCGTTTAGTAGTGGATTCTATTTACGTTCAAAAGTTACCCGCTCCATTAATTTTAGCGACAAATGTTTCTGCCAATAAAATATCTAAATCGCGTTTAGTGCAACAGAAAG
>CAMDCQ010000086.1 GCA_945890595.1 Chitinophaga pinensis | reverse complement strand
GTTCCCGCAGCGTCAGCAGTCAATATCACTTGGTAATCGCCGGCAGTTGTGGCTGTATAGGTGTGCGAAATGGATGTTCCCACATTGGATGCTACCTCAGTTCCATTAATACGAAGTGCTAATGTGGAGCTCATAGATGCCCCACCATTTATCGTTATTGCTTCACCTATACCGTATATTTTATTTTGACTAGGCGAAGCAATAGTTGCGTACAACCCTCCTGAATACAGCTGAATAAAAATATCAGAACCATCGGCATTGCGTCCAGAGATATTTCCAGCTTCATTTCTAAACAAGATGGCTATTTTTTCTATGGATTCTCCAGACGGCACGCCATAGTATGCACGTATATCTGAAATAGTAAGGGTATATTTATCATTCCCAGTACTCGTTAAAATGGGTGCATTAGCAGTACCCCATGTTCCTTTGGTATATTTCCAATCGGAATTAGAAGCACTGTTATTGGTAATAACACCAGTATGTGCATACACCACTCCGCTAAATCCTGCCATGCCTCCATTTCCTTGTTTTGCATCAAAAGTGATGACAATGGGTGTTGTTTCTGTGGGGAATGACGGTGAAACACTAACAACTTGCGCGTTTAAACCTAAAAGACTTACAAAAATGCCTGAAAATAAAGATGAAAACCTACTGACTATGCTAAACATTGGTCAAAGTTGCAGAAAAGAAGTTTACGAAACGAATTAGTAGTGTAAAAATGACACTAAGTCTGCTAACTTAAACTATTTTTTCAACACTAAAAGAGTTATTACGTATTCATAATCAATATTTTAAGCCTATTAAAACCAAAAATGTAACCATGCGATGTGGAAAAAAATAACAAAGTACGAGGTCTAAAAAAAGTTGTAATCTTACATGTTTTATACTTGAAAACACCTCGCAATTTTCCGTTTAAATTTGATTTATATGACTGACTATGTGATAGTTAATATGATGAATATACCTTGGTAAGATCGGGTATTTCAAATTAAATTGCATTAATTAGTTGAATTTATATATTTGTACCACGTTAACACTTAGCGTAAATATTACACTAAGTAAATAGTTACATAATATATGAACATATTAAAAAGCAAAGTTGTCATTCTCATTATTTCGGCTGTTCTATTTTCAAGTGCCGCATTTGCGCAAACTAAAATTACAGGTACCGTTGCAGACAATGAGACCAAAGAACCTCTAGTAGGTGCCTTCATCCAATTGGTAGGTTCAAAAGGTGGAGCAATTACGGATGGTACAGGTAAGTTCTCACTTGATCTACCGGCTAGTGTAAAATCTTTCAAAGTGAGTTTTATTGGTTATACCCAACAAACTTTTGAAATTGGTAACCAAACTAAATTCACCATTTTGCTTAAGTCACAAGACGACCTAGATGAAGTCATTGTGATTGCATACGGAACGCAAAAGAAAAGCGATAAAACAGGAGCTGTAACTCAAGTAAGCGCTGACGAACTTAACAAAGGTCGTATTACCGATCCTATACAAGGTTTACAAGGTAAAGCTGCGGGTGTTAACGTATCTAAGCAAGGTGGCGACCCCAATGGTGGATTTAGCGTAAACATACGAGGTAGTGCCAGTATTACAGGTGGCACAGGACCATTGTATGTAGTAGACGGAGTAATTGGTATAGACCCTACTACCATTAACCCTGATGATATTGCTACCTTCAACGTATTAAAAGATGCTGCATCTACCTCGCTATATGGTACACAAGGAAGTAATGGTGTTATCATTATCACCACGAAAGGTGGTTCTATGGGCGGTGTTGCTTCCGATAAAATCAGCATTGAATACAACAATTTTGTTGCCTTCGATAAAGTAGCTAACCGACTAGACTTTTTAAGTGCCGACGAACTTAGAGCCTATGCCATCAAAACCAACAACGCAAATTTTCAAGACAACGGAGCCAATACTGATTGGATGGATGCTATATACCGAACAGGCATATCACAACAACACACCGTAGCGGTAAGTAAGAGTGACGAGAATACCAATTACCGTCTTTCCTTGTCAACGAATAAGCTAACCGGTGTACTTAAAGGAACCGATAAAACCAGAAATATTGCCAGATTTAACATAGCTCAGAAAGCGCTGGACGACAAGTTAACTATATCGGCTAGAATTAGTGCAACATTAGAAACCAATAACTATGTGAAATATGATGGTGGTAGCGATCCTAAAAACGTAATCTACCAAGCCATGAGAAGAGCTCCAACGGATCCTATTACCAATTCAGATGGCAGTTACTTTGAAACCGATAGAAATTTTCAATACAACAACCCTGTTGCCATCATCGATCAAGTAACGAACACACGTGATGCTAAGCGTTATTTAACCAACGTGGATTTTGCCTATGCACTCACTAAGAACTTAGAAGCAAAAGTAACGGGAGCACTGGGAAGAGACGATGACCAATCGTGGTATGCAGAACCTGCAAGCGCGTTCAGTAACACCACCAACGGTCTTGCGAGCAGAGCCTACAATAATAAATCATACAAATACATCTCAGAGATACTATCGTACAACACTACCTTCAAGGAAAAACATAGTCTAAATGTATTAGGTGGACATAGCTGGCAATCTGTTTCTTACGATGGATTTAGAGCTGAAGCTCGAAATATAGACCCTTTTTATGAGGGAGTTGGAGCCGATAACTTAAAAGCATATAGTGAGTTAGAGTGGGGTTATGCTTCGTCATACCGAAGCACACCCGAAGGACTAGCTTCTGTGTTTTCAAGAGCCATATATGACTTTAACAAAAAGTACTACATGACCGCATCGCTTAGAAGAGATAAGTCAAGCAAATATGGTGACGATGTAGAATGGGGAACATTTTGGGCACTTTCTTCTGCCTGGAATGTTAAAAAAGAAAATTTCGCTAAAAATTGGAACGATGTATCTGACCTAAGATTACGAGTAGGATATGGTCTTACAGGTAACGCTGATATACCTAATAACATCGACCGTGTGCGCTACGAGCCAACCAGCAAAGGCATCGATTCTGAAACCGGTCAAGAGATTATTATTTGGAACAACAACAGAGGAAATATCCCTAATCCTAATCTTGCCTGGGAAGAGGTACGAGAACTGAACTTAGGTTTAGATTTTGGTTTCTTCAAAAACAGAATCACCGGTTCTGTTGAATTATACAGCAAAAACACCAATGGTCTTGTTATGGAAGTATCTGTTCCTGTACCACCTAATATTGCTCCCAAAAAATATGAAAATGCGGGTGAGATAAAAAATAACGGTATCGAGTTAACTTTAAATACTATAGTACTTGATCAGAAAAATTTCCAATGGAAAACAACTTTTGTAGCATCTAAAAACAAACAAGAAACCATAACCTTAGGTAATCTAGAGGCAAATAGTTTGGGTATCAAAAAACTATATGTATCGGGTAGAGGCTTAGTAGGTGGCGACAACTACACACAAGTAATTCTTCCTGGATATGAAATAGGATCATTCTTCTTACCTGTATACAAAGGATTAACCAGTGATGGTAAGTTCTTGTTTGAAACAGAAGCAGGGGGTGTTACCCGTGACGTAACGAAAGCAAAAAGACAATTTGTAGGAAGTGCGCAACCAGATCTTATTATCGGTTGGTCAAATTACTTTCAAATTTACAAAGGCTTTGATGCTAGTTTTAGTTTACGTGGTATTTTTGGACATCAAATTTTTAACGTAACGAAGATGGTATTTAGTAATCCAGCTGACGCGCCTAATCAAAATGTATTGGCTTCTGCTATCACAGGCGAAAGTGCAACGATTACCAGCGACCCTACCATCAGCACCTATTACTTAGAAGATGGTGACTTTTTAAAATTAGACAACGTATCGTTTGGATATAACATACCCTTCAGCAAAGAAAGTAAGGTAAAAAACCTTCGCGTTTATCTAACCGGTAACAACGTTTGGATGTGGACTAAGTATTCTGGTCTAGATCCAGAATTAAATTTCAGTGGAACTGAATTTGGTAGAGATCAATATGATGTTTACCCAAGAACTCGAAGTATTAGCATTGGACTTAACACTACTTTTTAAAACATTACAATCATGAAAAAGCATTTCAAATCAATAATACTCGCTTGCACCATACTTACCCTTGCGGCGTGCACCAAGTTTGATGATAAAATTTATGACGCTTCTGCTGCTAATAAACCAGATCCAGGAGTTGTTTATGCGGAACTGAGAGACCTAATAGATGATAACGGCTGGTGGTTTTGGGCACAAGAAGTAACGAGTGACGAGATTGCTTTCCCTATTCGCGGAAACGACTGGAATGATGGAGGTAAATGGAGAGTATTACACCAACACCAGTGGACTAATGATGTAGACGCAGTAAACTCCATGTGGAGTCACTTGTACGACGGAGTTAGAGAATCTAACAAATTAATTGATGGACTTTTACCAAGCGCTGGTAACCCTGAAATCGATCTTAGCATAGCAAAACTTAAAACGTTACGCGCTTTATTCTTGTACATGTTAATGGATAATTATGGCGATGTTCCTTTGATTACGTCCTTTACTCAAGCACCAGAATTTCCTTACAAAGCTACTCGAAAGGAAGTGTATGAGTTCTTGGTAAACGACCTTAAATCTGCGGTTCCTCTCCTACCCATAAATACCAACAAATTTGCTGTAAATAGAGGCATGGGGTATACCTTGCTTGCTAAATTGTACCTAAACGCACAAGTATATACTGGAACCGCTGCTTACGTACAAGCAGAGGCAATGTGTGACAGTGTTATTCAACTTGGGATTTATTCACTTGATAATACCGTAACTGCTCCTTTTGCAGCTAATAATGTTAGCGTACCTGAAAACATTTTCACCATCTTATTTGACCAATTTGACGCACAAGGATTTAGAATTCACATGCGAACCCTTCATTACCTAAGTGACAAAACCTTTGGTATGAAAGTTGGCCCTTGGAACGGATTTGCGGCGTTAGAAAGTCACTACAACAGCTATGCTACAGGCGACAAGCGTAAAAGTGAATGGTTTATGGTAGGTCAGCAGTACGATAAAAACAATGTTAAGTTATTTGACGAAACTGCAGGTGAAGACCTGGTACTTACGCCTAATATTCCTGCCCTTGTTTTGGGTTCTGGCAATACTTCGGCAGAAATACGAATGAGCGGTGCACGTGTTAAAAAATATGAAATTGAAGAAGGTGCTTTGGAAAATCTAAATAACGATTTCCCTCTTTTCCGTTATGCAGATGTTTTGCTTATGAAAGCAGAGTGTGCTGTGCGTAATGGCGGTGCTGGAGCTGGCGACACTTGGGTTAAACTAATACGTGATCGTGCAAGCGCTGGACCTACTTCTGGATTTGGATTAGATGAGATTTTAGCAGAACGAGGACGTGAACTATTTTGTGAAGGACACCGACGTCAAGATTTAATACGATTTGGTAAATTTGGAAACGCTTGGTGGGAAAAACCAGCAAGTGGATCTGAACGAACTATATTTCCAATACCACAATGGGCGATAGACGCCAACCCTAACCTAGGCTTATAATTAACTTTTTTTTTATAAATTAACAACAATCAAACAAAACAATGAAAGATTTATTACTAAAATCAATTAAAACAGTGGCAATACTTGCCGCATTTTTTGGTGTCTTTACACTTAACTCGTGTAAAGACAAAGAAGAAGATCCAATTACTCCAGCATTAGTAGAGGATGGATTTTATGTACAAGGTGGAGCTACGGCTTACACTGATTTCGACGTAAAAGCTACTTTAAAAACAGCTAAAAACGAAGTACTTCAAGAAGACAGAGCTACATTACTAGAACTTTACGTTGCAGTAAAAGGTGGTAGCGAAGGTTTTAACATCGTACAAGTTGCAGGTGCTGAGAGAACTACTTGGGGACCAGGTGCTGATTGGGCTTCTGCTACAGGCGGAAACGAAGAGCCACAAGTAGCTATTCAAAGAGGTGCTATCGCAGTTACAGCTACTAAATTTACTGTACCTAGTGATGGACTTTATCACGTAGTGATTGACACTAAAACTGGTAAAGGAGCTATCGTTCCAGTTGAGTGGGGAATCATTGGCCAAGCTACTCCTTCAGGATGGTCTGGTGACACTAAATTAACTGCTTCTGCATTCAGTACTTCTTCTATGACTTTCTCTGCTAAAGGTATTCAATTATCTGCTGGTGAGTGGAAATTTAGATATTCTGGAGGTTGGAAAGTTGAGTTAGATGCAACTGAAGATTTAGGAAATGGTAAAATGGGTGTTAAATTCAACACTAACTTTGGTGGTACTCCTGATATGCTTGTAGCAGGTGGAAACAACATGGCTACTGACAAAAGCGGTATCTACGATCTTTCTATCACTTGGACTGCTGGCGAAGGTCACAAAGCAATGATTACTAGAACTGGAGATGTTCCAGCAAGAGATTATTCTGCAGTTTCTGTAGGTCTTATCGGCGATGCAATACCAGGAAACACTTGGGCTGATAATAGCTTCTCTTCAACACCTGCAAAAGCAGGTGACGTTTACACTTGGACTTACAGCAATGTAGCCCTTGTTGCTACTGGAGGTTTCAAAATCAGAACTGAAGGTACTTGGGATGACATCAACGTAGGTTACGATGCTAACATCATTGGTGGACCAGCAGCTGCTGACATTCAAGAAGCAGGTGGTAACATGCAAGTAAAAGCGGATGGTTCTTATGACATCGTTTTTGTTATCGATGCAAAAGCAGAAACTAAATCAGTTTCATTTACTAAAAAATAAGTAACGACGAAAAGTCTTACCCTAAAAGAGGTGCACATCGTGCACCTCTTTTTTTTTGCCTTTACAAATGGCATGTCTCTGGCTCTTTTCAATTATTATTGCCTAGTGAAAAATTATAGTTTACTTATCCTTATACTTCTATCTACTCTTTTAGGTTGCAAAACTAAAAAGATAGAAAATCGCTTTATAAAACTCAACCTAACTGTAACCCGAGACTATTGTGGTGGCGCTTACCCTACTGCTGAAATCGTTACTGAATTGCGCACCGCTAAACCCTATAATGGCCTTATTTATCTTCACAGATCAGAAAATCGAACAGACAATGTCATAACCCTGGATGTTAAAGATGGAAAATGCCTTGTAAATGGACTAGCCGATGGTAAATACTATATCTTTATTGCACCTCTTATGCAACCGCCACAAAACTTACCATTTACCAAGGAAGCTATTGTAAAATTAGAATGTCAGTTAAAACATAATCGTACACCCAATGTGTCTTTTTCGATAGATAAAAAGACATCTAAAGTGGTTCAGAACATTCACGTGGTGTGCGACCCATGTGAATTACCTATGCCTTAGTCTTAGTTTAAAAGAATAAGCTTTTCTGTAAACTCAACTTGACCTGTGTTCACTTGGATAAGATACATTCCATTTTGAAAATCACGCAAATCAAGCGCTGAATGTACTGTCCCTTCCCTTAAACTAGTACCATTCATGCTCATCACCTTAAAGGTAGATTCAGCTGGCACGTCTGTAAAATAAACCATTCCCGAAGTAGGATTGGGATAAAAGCCTAGTTGCATCCCTGCCTCTTCTATCCAAGCATTCGCATTATTACTCGCACCGGGTGTAGGTTTTAAAAAACTCACCCAAGGTGTTTTACCATCATTTTGCCTGCCATAAGACACATCTTGTGTTTGTGCACCAAAGGTTATTTGGTCTATAAGCGCTCCATTCTTGTCAAAAATTGCACACGTTTCTCCCGTTTTGCCTAGTTTGAAGGAGGCGTGCATTCCCTCTCCCACATTATCTGCCCATACTATTGGAAAGCTTTTTGGAGAAATAGTTACGCTAGGCAATCTATATTTTTGCGGATTGGTAATATCATCGGTTATATAAAACTCTCCTAAGTTAAGTGAGGTTTCTCCGTCGTAAAATAGCTCAATCCAATCTTCGTACATCCCGTTTTCATCATAATAAATTGTGGCATTATCTGCCATGAGTTCATTCAGGTATAACTTAATATCTGTTCTGCTTTTAGTGCTGCTGAACATATCACACACAGGATATGAAATCTGCTTCTTGTCTGTTGTTACTAGTGCAAATGAATAAGAAACCTCGAGCACAGAGGGATTCCAGGCAATCTTGATAGTATAATCATCTGTATTACCTCGTTGTCTCAAGGTATCGGTCCAAATCGCAGATTGACTTCCCCAATTATACGTTAACAACACGTAGTCTACTTTTGAATCACCTTTCGTATGGAGCGTAAATGAAATAGAATCCGTTGTATAATCTGTACGTACCGAATGCCAATAAGGAAGTGCTCCAACTGCCACAACGGTTTGTAGTTGTGATTTAGCCGAATTGTAACGCCTGGTGATATAATCCTGGAGGCCGTACTTCACATGGTCTTTACTAAAAAAGGTGTATGAGTTTAGAAAATCCGTTTGGGTAAACCCGTAATCCAATCTTTTCATGGTATCGGCCGAGGCCGCAGTACTTATTAATCCTAAAATCTGTGTGAACTTAGTGGTATATGCTGCCTTATTAAAATACTCTTTGAGGGTTTTATCGAGTAAATACGTAAATCGTTTGGCATAGGTTGGTCGTGCAAGAATCTTGGTATATAACGGACGCTTTGCACCGGATTTACTCCAATTATAAATATTTTGGGTTGTCCAATCCTTGCCAAGCCAGTCTATCCCAAAGGTATTGTCTAAATCAAACGGAATATATTCAAATTGACCTGTGGCATTATTAAAGTACAAGTAGAAATTATTCATGTTATAATTAGGTCCATCCCAATTGCCTGTTAACACATCCATAACCATACATTTGAGGTAGGAGTTTACATTAAAAACACGTTCTAATTCACATTCAAAATTAGCACTTGACGTGTTATTCAAAACGTCAATAAAATGAGCTAGATCTTGGTAGGCCGTGGGTGAATTGGCATTATGTATCTCATAACAAGACAA
>CAMDCQ010000085.1 GCA_945890595.1 Chitinophaga pinensis | reverse complement strand
AAGGCATGGAGACTATATCGGAAGATTTGGGAGTTTTATAGGCCTATTTTTCTTGCTTGGTATGTTTGTTAAAACGCACACAAAAAAAGTATAGAGCAGCGGTGAAAGAATCTAATTTACATGTCGAAAATATAGGTCTTACAGCCTATGCTGATGCGCTAACAATACAAGAAAAAGCACATACAAAAGTGGCATCAGGAGGCGTAGATACATTAATTTTATGTGAACACCCGCATGTTTATACCTTTGGCAAGAGCGCCGATAAAGCTAACCTTCTGATTAATACCGATTTTTTAAATCAACTACAGGCAGAAACATTTGAGACTGACCGAGGTGGAGACATTACGTATCACGGACCAGGACAATTGGTAGGATATCCCATTATGAACCTGCGTAAGCATGGTATTGGCGTAAAGAAGTATGTTGAAAGCTTAGAAGCATCTATTATACAAGCTTTGCAAAAATTCAATATACATGCCTATCAAATCGAGGGATTAACAGGAATTTGGGTTGGTGCTGAAGGCGAGGTAAAACGGAAAATTGGTGCCATAGGGATTCGTGTAAAAAACGGCATAAGCATGCATGGATTTGCCCTTAACATACATACAGACCTTTCCTACTTTCAACATATTGTGCCTTGCGGCATCACCGACAAAGAAGTTACTTCTATCTCCAAAGAAATAGGCAAAACGGATATCGCTTCCTTCTCAGACGAATTTGTGCGTTGCTTTGAGAGACAATGGCATAATGCAATAGCTTTGCAACCAACTTAACAATTATATGATTTTTCTAAAAAAATTAGTACTATGGATAATAGGTATCTTAATTTCAGGTACTATTCTACTTACTTTATTTGCCTTTTATGCAAATTATAGTAGCGGCTATCGCGTTGGTCGAATCATCAAAATTTCAGAGAAAGGCTATATATTTAAAACGAACGAGGGACAGCTAAATACTGGAGGATTTAGCGAAGGAGAAGGAGATATAACAAGTAGTATATGGGAATTCTCGGTAAAACACGAGGATACTGAATTACTAGAGCAGATAAAACATGCCAATAAGTCGATGGTGCGCTTATACTACGATGAAAAGTTCTTTACTATTCCTTTTTTAGGAGACACCAAGTATTTCTTAACCAAGGTAGAAATAGTAGAATAGCTATAACTGCCAATCTACCGCATTCTCATCTAAATAATCGTTTGCTTTACTGAAAGGCTTGCTGCCAAAAAACCCTGCTTTACCCCCGGCATAAACCTCAGCAGCAGGATGTGGGGCTTCTAGCACCAGGTGTTTGTCTAGGTCTATTAAGGCTTTTTTACGTTGAGCAAATGCGCCCCAGAGTATAAAAACTACTTTTTCTTGATGTCTTGAGATATGTTGAATAGCCGCATCGGTAAACGTCTCCCACCCTTTTTGATTATGTGCTCCCGGAGTTTTTTGCTCCACAGTAAGAATAGTATTGAGCAAAAAAACACCGTTTTGCGCCCATTTGGTAAGATTACCATTGGTAGGTATTGGCAAACCCAAATCTGAATGTAGTTCCTTAAAAATATTTCGAAGCGAAGGTGGAATTTTACATCCGTCTTGCACCGAAAAACACAGACCATGGGCTTGTCCCTCGCCATGATAGGGATCTTGTCCTAAGATTACTACTTTTATTATTTCAAAAGGAGTCAACTCAAAAGCGCTGAAAATTTCGTCCTTTGGTGGATAAATGACAACACCTTCTGCACTTCTGGCCCCTAGAAATGCACTTAGACTTTTAAAATACTGTTTTGTGTATTCTGCTTCAAGGAAAAACTTCCATGAATTCATTATTCTTGACCTCTCAACTTAACCTCTGTATTGTATGGACTATTGGGTTTAACATAGGTTTTAAACATCCATATTGCGGATCCAATGAAGCCTCCAACAAACAGTAAAAGTATTAGTATTTTAATAAATTTATTTTTCATAGATATAAAAAAAACAGAGGAGTAATGAGGTTTTAGTTCTTGACTAATCCTCTGTTTTTTTATAGTTTAGATTTATTCTCCAACTTGAACAAAAGGATATTCCTTTCCAAATCTGAGCATTTGCTCTACATAGCCTTCTTTTTCTACTTTTAAGTCTGTGAACTTTCCAGAAGCATCAAACTGAGGAACCAATTTAGGCTGCACAAAACCAGAATATGGAGCTAGTTTTAAGCTCTCATATCTTTTGATCACTTCTTGGTGTAACTCTTGTTCTACTTTTACCCCATATCCTTCAACAAGTGCTTCTGCTGCAGCATAGTCACCTTCTGATTTAATTCGCTGTATCTCTTTGAGTAAATCACCAAAGATAACACGTAACTTGGCGTAGTCATTTATCACAAAGTACGTTTTACCTTCTATTACTTTTTTCTCAATCACATTGTCTTTTAATCCTTTTTCGTATGCCCATGAAGCATTCAATTGACGATTTCGCATATGATCTTCTTCTATATTTTCACCTAAATCTAATCTGCTCAATTGAAGCATCATGCCGTTGGCTATATACGTATCAAACTCCGTCATACCTACTTCTAAGCTAGGGATAAGACCAAGTTTTACTAATTTAGAATCATAAATATAATAAAGTGCTACAAGGTCAGCACGGGCCTCTTCTAGTGTGTTGCTATAGTTTTTAAGGGTTTCTTTAGGAGTTCCAACCCCGTCATTTATCGTACCACTTGCATGCCCTATTACCTCATGCATTGCAGTATGCATTTTGCTTCCCAGTTTTCCGTGAGCTACGATTCTATCACGTGTCGCTTGATCATAATAAAACTCATTAAGTGAGCTACTTCCTCCAGCAGCATCGTATGCTTCAACAATGTTTCCTAAGCTTATGGATTTACTACCATGTGTACTGCGTATCCAATTACTATTGGGCAGGTTAACCCCTATTGGAGTAGCAGGAGCTGCGTCACCAGACTCCATCGCTGCATTTATTACACGGTAACTTACGCCCACCACATTCTTTTTTTTGTGCTCTGGCATGATAGAGCTATTGTCCTCAAAATACTGTGCGTTTTTACTTAGCACTTCCATTCTTTTGGAAGCTTCTTTATCATTGACTTGTATTACGCCTTCAAAAGCACCTTTATAACCTATTGCATCTCCATACACTTCAATAAAGCCTAATATAAAATCAATGTCACCTTCCGTACTATTCACCCAATTGATATTAGTGGCATCCCATTGCTTAAGATCCCCCGTTTTAAAATACTCTATGAGCATCCCTATGTGTTTGGCTTGCGCAGGATTTTCTGCCACGTCTTTGGCTTTTTTCAGCCAAAATATCATTTGATCCATTGCCGTACCATAAAGTCCTCCTGATTTATAAACTAGATCTACTAGTTTACCGTTCTTCTTTACTAGTCTTGAGTTCAGTCCATATTCAACAGGTGTTTTCTCTCCTGGCTTACCCATTTTAGCATAATGAGCTATGGCCTCTTCTTCAGTAACACCTTCTCCGTAGTAATTATTAGCAGACAAAGCTACTTTGTCTACTCCTTTATCTTTAACTACTTTTTTGGCGTCTAAATTCTCATCAAAAAGAATTGGAATTATTCGTTCGATGAATTGCTCATCCGTTTCTCCTTTTTCTTTAGGTAAGTTTAGATTGGGAGTTTCATTAATCATATGTCTCAAAAATTCCTGCGGGAATTCAGGTGCAAACTTTTTTTCTGCATAGTGGTGGTGAATACCATTGCTGAACCAAAAACGTTTCACGTAGGTATCAAAAAGCATCCATTCTCCGCCTACTTTATCACCCTGAAACTTTGCATAAAGCTCTTCTAAAGTCCTTTTTATCAATATATTATGCTTATAGTTTTGCGCATAAATAATCTCACGACCACTTAAGGCTGCTTGACTTAGATAATAAACAAGTTCTTTTTGCTTCACAGTCAACTCATTTATGGAGCTAGCATCATATGTTAATACTTTGAGGTCTGCAAACACATTAGGATCGATATGATTGGGCAGAGCTTGCTGTTCTTGTCTTCGCTCTCGTTCTTGACTCTCATGTGGTAATTCTTGGGCAATTACGAGATTAGAAAAACTAATCAATGCCGTTACTAAAAATATTTTATTCATGCTTTTATTTTTAAATTTTGAAAGGCGAATATATGTAAAAGACTTGTATAGTGCCTAAACACAGAGCAAAGAAACTCGTAATTAAGATGATCTAAAAAGTCCAGAATAACATGCTTAGTATGCCTTAATAAAAAAAGGTCAAGCTGCAGATATACAATGTAATTTCGCAACTTGACCTTTTTTGAAGGCAAAATATGGAAGCCTAATTTAAGAAGTCGTAGTAAATACTATAATCTTCTTGATCCATTTTGTAGCTTAATACCTTCCCATCAGAAAGTATAAATAAACCCTCATTTGATTTAGCATAAGGACTAAAAACCACATCTACCTTCTCGATACCATATTCTAATTTTTTCATGGCATCTTCAGTTTTGTCCGCGAACTTATCGAGGTTAGAACTCATTCTGTCTAACTTGCTAAGGGCAGAACTTCCCGCAATGAAAGCTTCTGCATCCTTATCTACCGTTTCTGTTTTTACAATGGTAAGATCTATAGACTTCCCTTCAGAAAACTCACCTGTTTTCGTATTAAGTGTACTATAAAATCCTTTTTTCGCCTTATAGCTAATAAACGAAATAGTCCCATTCTCGTAACCTCTGAATGGTAAAACACTGAATTTCTTCAACAAACTTGCCATTTGAACGATTCCCATATTTTTACTCGAGCCGGCCATTTCAATATTAGATGCTTCTTTTTCTAGTATGTTCACGTTTAATAAACTACCGTTAGCATCCGTATCAAATAAGACAAAGTCATAAACCGTGAGCACTAATTCTCTTCCAGAATTTCCGCCAATTAATAGCTCCGCTCCAGTAATACCGCTCCCAGTCGAATAACTCTCACAAATGATTCCGTAGCCAGTTTCCGTAATGGCTATTTTTTCTACCATTACATTCATTTTCCCACTAAAAACAAAATCACTTCGCTTCGTATTTTTCAACTTTGTTTTCATCACACTCCAATCAAATGTATTCGTGGCCTTTACTGTGCCATTAGGGTCCAATATAGTTAAGAATAAACCTTCTGTTTTTTTAGCCGTATATATGGTCCCATCTAGATAGTATCCAGCCACAACTAGTTTCCCATTATCATTTAGAATGTCAGATGGAAAAAACGTTTTATCCGCTGATAATGCATATTCTCCTTTAAGATTTCCGAATAAATCACACATTACCAATTTTAACTCATAAGCACTTTCTTTTCTAGAATTGTGTTCCATTAGATAAACCATTCCGCCTGTCGTAGGAAAAATATTAACCAAAGAAAAAGATTTTTTATCGTCCATTTTCTCCAATCGTTTTTGAGTAACCGTTCCATCTGCTAGCACATGTATATATTCAATACCACGGGAGATTACAGTGCTCCGGCCATTGGCATCAAAACCATTTTCTGCAAACCCTCTAATTAGCACTAGGTTACCATTTGGATCCATAGCCGCATTATTTATCCCATAAAAATTAAAGTTAGGTGCTGTCTCTATGGTAATATATTCAGGCGATTTACCTTGACTAACCGTTACCAAGGTTACCTCTTGTCTACCATTAAAAATGATCACACTTTTGGTTGCAGAAGTTTCCACATCGAATATGCTACTTCCATTGGGAACTGCTATTTCTTGATCAGAAATACCCTCTGACAAAAAATGTAACGAGTACAACTGTGTTTGATCCATGCCCCGTACACCTTCATTAGCCATAGCTGCTGAATGTTTACCAAAATTATAAACTCCCACCACTTGGGCCGGGTTGATGTATTGCTTACGAGAAGCTTTTTGTGCATTTACAGTAAATGCAAGCATCAAACAGATTAAAAAAAGTAAATTATTTTTCATAACGTGGTTATCTTAAAATTTGATTTTTGCTAGATTTAATGAATTTAAAGCAGCATCATATTGATACAATGTAAAGGATCCTTCTACAGCCAGCATACCTTCTTTTGCAAAATATTCTTCCATAAAAGTGCTTCCAAATCCTACTTTGTAAGATTTACGTTGAGGCATGACATTATAATCTATACCAATTGGAGTTCCCCAATAAGTACGTTTGTTCAGCTCTTCCTTCCCAGTATTTAGATCGATAAGAGTGTAATAATTGTGCATCTGACCATACCCTCTTGAAACTAATTTACCCTTATATATCCCTTGATAACTGAAGAGTCTATTTTGTTGCATTTTAGTACGAGCGCTGCTAGCATTCCCAAAACTTCCAAGTTCTAACTCTACAGTTCTAGGTTGTTTCCAAATTCTTTTTTGATTTTCTAACGGATTATCTAGATTAAGTAGGTAATAATCAAGTAATTCCATTTGCGTGTAGTAGGTGTCTGTTCCTGGATTACCTGGAGTAGTAGAAGGCACGTTATGTTTACGATCTCGAGACAAATAACTCTCACATACCAAATAAGATACACCTTCAATTTGCACTAAATCAACCAAATGTAATGCTGGAGCAATTTGGTTGTATATGGGTTTATCATCCGTTGTTTTATCTCCTAATTTTATTTGTAATTCAAGAAAGTCAACTACCACATCACTTTTTACAGCACCATTTACTCCATCTAGAGTAATAACGCTCATTCCCAAAGGAATTCCTTTGAACATCTCTGTACTCGTAGATCCATAATCTGACACCAATACTAAATCTCCATTTTGTTTAAACTCAAAATAATACGATGAAAACTGACCCGTCTTTTTTGGTAAATCTACAAATGCCTTTTCTTGGCCAGTGGAGTTTAATAAGCACAAGCCTAGGTCTGCGTTCAACCCTTTTTTATACAACACGGCTAGTTCTCCTTTCTTACTCACAACAGCTTGTTCAATTCCATATTTACCTTTTTCTGTTATTTTTTCAAACTTCCAAAGTTCTTCAAACGTTGTTGAAAATTGAGTAACTCTAAGCGCAGCACCCACTTTAGGTATTTTCACTTCTTGTATAACCGTAATTCCGTTATCGCTTATGATTGTTTTCGAACCTTTAATCTTTTCTTCAAACGTAAGTGTGTGTCTTGACGTTTCTTTACCGTCAGCGTCTATCACGATAAAATCATCTGTACTCATTAGGAATACAGTACTTTCCCCCATCATACCACATTTAGTTACGGTTGGTCTGGTACGATTCTGAAATTGTAAACGATTTAATTCTTCTCCCTCAAAAGACATAATAACCAGCTCACTTTGATCAAAGGTCTTCTTTAATGGAGCCATGGTAAAAAGAAAATTCTTGGTGGATTCTAGCGATCCAAAATAATCATAAGGAAGAGATTTTTCAAATTCTACCTGTGCCTGAGACACACCCGCTGATGCCCAAAGGGATAATAAGAGCAAAAACATACGGGATGCTGTGCGATTTAAAATTAACTGATTCATTGGGGACAAATATATCCATTAATGCAAGTTACCGTCCTAAAAGTGACTTCTTGAAAAGTATCTAAATAAGAGATTACCAGCTAATTGCCATTTTCTTACATAACATCTCTAAATCCTGAACAACTTTGTCGTTTAGCGGAATACCCGTTATCATTCGTTCTTCCTCCATTAAGAATTCTTTTTCTCCTGGCACAAAAACTTCTTGAGACTCATCTATCCTCTCTGCGCTTTTAAAAGATTGTATCCAATGATCCATGCTAGCCTTAAAATCTGCTGCAGGTCTGAAGCCTTCAATTTCCATGGCACCTAAAAAATGCCCTAATCCTTTACCGGGCAAGTCAGGTAGTAAAGGTAGAAAAGGCACAAAAGGAGGAACCCATTTGCCATAGTTAGCGCCCGAAAGTACACCAGTTAATATATCCACTAAACTTCCTAAGGCATATCCTTTGTGACTTCCTAATTCTTCCAAACTACCCAAGGGGGTAAGCATTCCTCCGTCTAGTAATTCATCAATATTTTGACTCGGATTCCCATGCTTATCTACCATCCATCCGAGCGGTATTTCTTTATTTTCTCTCTTGGCAATCTCGATTTTACCACGGGCCACGGAGGCGGTTGCTAAATCTATTACAAGAGGCTTTTGTTTTAGGGTAGGAAAGGCATATGCAATCGGATTTGTACCCAACATCGCTTGTTTGCTATGGGTAGGCGGTATAAAAGGTGTTGCATTGGTCATCGCCATTCCAATCATGTCATGAGGGAGAGCCATCATTGCATGGTAGCCTGCGATCCCAAAATGGTTACTATTGCTAATTGCACCCCATCCACTACCATATATTTTAGCTCTTTCAATAGCTATGTTCATAGCCTTGGGTGCAACTATTAAACCTAAACCTCCATCCCCGTCTAGGGTAAAGGTGGACTTATGCTCACGAATAATTTCTACTTTGGGTGACATATTGATTCGGCCGGCTTCCCAAAGCGAAACATATCCAGAAAGACGAGAAACCCCGTGACTATCAATTCCCCTAATATCAGCACTCACCAAAACATCTGCTGCCATTTCCGCATCAAGCTGATCACACCCCATCGCGATAAAAACATTTACAGCTATTTTCTTTAGCTGATCTTTAGTAAATAGTTGCATTTCGGCGCAAAAATGCATCTTTTTTTCAGCATCCATTAACCATTGACATTAACTAATTTAGAATAAAGTGATTTGAATAAAAAATATATCAGGACGAATGCAACATATTTGCATCGCAAGGAGTCTACCCATTGAACAAAAAAAATCAATTTACAAAAGTTAACCAATTGAATGAAAAGGATCTCATTAAAGGATGTATTGGGAACGACGTATTTTGTCAACAACGACTATATGAAAAATTTTCTCCTAAAATGATGGGTGTTAGTTTACGATATTGCAACAGCAGAATGGAAGCAGAAGATGTACTTCAAGATGCTTTTATAAAAATATTTGACAAAATAAGCACCTTGAAGGGAGAAGGCTCTTTTGAAGGATGGAT
>CAMDCQ010000084.1 GCA_945890595.1 Chitinophaga pinensis | reverse complement strand
AGATTAACATTAAGTGCATTTAGTTTGTCCTCACGATTTATAGTGATGATCTGCACTACTCCACGATTTTCTGAGATGATATTCGTATACATTGAATTGCAAATGTAGGAAAGTCCCTATTTATGTGTAATGCCATGCTTAAATTGTATACAAGTTACATTGGTTCTAATTAACCTATCAAGCCAATTTAAATATAGGTCGCTAGCGCAGGCGAATATCTTAGAGTTATCTACCTTTGTCCTAATGCAATTGGATAAAACACTGTCATTTGATGAGTTTGCAAAAGCAAGTTTAGCAGATTGGAAAGCAAAAGCAACCAAGGATCTAAAGGAGAAAAACCTTCAAGAATTAATGTACATAACTTCGGATGGCATATCATTAGATCCCTATTATTCGGATGAGAATGGAATAGTTGGGAACCACAAGGTCTCCAGTAATTGGAAGATTACACTGGTTTCCTCGAGCGAGCTTGAAGGCGTTGAAAAGACGATTACGAGCCTATCAGAACTGGGAAAAAATGGCGGACATTTGCTTTTAGATAACTTGAGCAAAGCTCAAAATGAAGCCAACGTATATTTCGAATTGGGTACTCCGTTTTACGAAAACATAGCCAAACTTAGGGCGCTTCGAATAGCCTTTCCAGCTACGGAAATCAATGCTGTAATTCCTGCGTCAGATGACGAGTTTACACATAATAACCTCGTAAGACAGACCATAGCCGCTGCTTCTGCTATACTTGGAGGCGCTAAGCATATTTGTATTTTACCTTTTAACCATCAAGACACAGATCAAAGTCTGCGATTAGCCAAGAATATCCTTTTGCTTCTTAAAAATGAAAGTTATATGGCCGATATTCAAGACGCTGCGAGCGGAAGTTGGTTTTTAGAAAAACTAACGAATGAATACCTGAATCGCATCCAAGATTCAAATGAAAAAGGCGCAAGCAGTAAAGGTTCTAATTTTATATCAATAGGTTCACAACCAGGTATCCCGCCGTATCTCCGTGGTCCATATTCAACCATGTATGCAGTGCGTCCTTGGACTATAAGACAATACGCAGGATTTAGTACGGCCGAAGCGAGCAATGCCTTTTACAGACGCAATCTTGCTGCAGGACAAAAAGGACTTTCGGTAGCGTTCGATTTGGCTACACACAGAGGTTATGACAGCGATCATCCACGTGTTACCGGTGATGTTGGAATGGCTGGTGTCGCTATTGATAGTATTGAAGACATGAAATTGTTGTTCGATGAAATTCCATTGGGCGATATATCTGTGAGTATGACGATGAATGGCGCAGTGCTCCCCATCATGGCATTTTATATTGCAGCTGCTAAAGAACAAGGAGTTGATAAATCACAGCTTGCTGGCACTATTCAAAACGATATTCTAAAGGAGTTTATGGTGCGCAACACCTATATCTATCCGCCTTCTCCGAGTATGCGCATTATCTCAGATATTTTTAAATACACTAGCGCCAATATGCCAAAGTTTAATAGCATAAGCATAAGCGGGTACCATATGCAAGAAGCCGGTGCCACGCCAGAACTGGAGTTAGCTTACACCATTGCTGATGGACTGGATTATGTGAGAACAGGTATAAACGCAGGATTAGCAATAGATGACTTTGCCCCTAGACTTAGTTTCTTTTGGGGTATAGGAATGAATTTTTACAAGGAAATTGCCAAGATGCGCGCAGGCCGACTATTATGGGCTAAGCTTATTAAAACATTTGATCCCAAGGACGAGAAATCGATGGCGCTTCGTACACATTGCCAAACAAGTGGATGGAGTCTTACCGAACAAGACCCGTATAATAATGTTGCCCGAACTACTATCGAAGCCCTGGCAGCTGTTTTTGGTGGGACACAAAGTTTACATACCAATAGCTTTGATGAAGCTATGGCTTTGCCAACCGATTTTAGCGCAAAAATTGCCCGAAACACCCAAAAAATAATCCAAGAAGAAACCGACATTACTAAAGTGATAGACCCTTGGGGTGGTAGTGAAGTAATAGAAAAATATACCCAGGAACTTGCAGAAAAAGCATGGGAATATATTCTAGAAATTGAAGAGCTAGGGGGGATGGCAAAAGCTATAGAAAGCGGAATCCCGAAAATGAGAATAGAAGAATGTGCAGCTGTAAAGCAAGCCAATATAGATGCGGGCAAGGAAGTTATTGTAGGAATCAATAAATTTAAAGTAGACGAAAAAGCGGACTTTGATATTTTGGAAGTAGATAACCAGGCAGTGCGCATTAGCCAAATCGACAGAATTAACAAGGTTAAGTCCACAAGAAACAATGTACATGTAGAAGGTATTTTAACGAAACTGGAAAATGCTGCATCAACGGATGAAAATCTCTTGGAAATTTGTATTGAAGCTGCGGAAGCAAGGGCAACACTGGGTGAGATGTCATTTGCTTTGGAGAAAGTGTTCGGCAGGTACCAAGCGAATAATGCAACCATAAGTGGCGTATATTTGAAAGAAGTGCAAAACAACGAAACCGTAATAGCGGCGCGCAAAGCTGCAGATGATTTTGCTGTTAAAGACGGAAGAAGACCTCGTATATTGGTAGCTAAAATGGGTCAAGATGGACACGATAGAGGTGCCAAAATCATTGCTACAGCCTTTGCAGATTTGGGTTTTGATGTAGACATAGGACCGCTTTTTCAAACACCGGCAGAGGTCGCTAAACAAGCCATGGAAAACGACGTTCACATTTTAGGCGTATCCTCCTTAGCTGCAGGTCATAAGACGCTTATGCCCGAAGTAGTACGTGAACTCAAAAAACAAGGAATGGATGACATAATAGTAGTAGCCGGGGGTGTGATACCGGAGCAAGATTATGAATTTTTGCATGCCAGTGGAGTAGATTTTGTATTTGGTCCTGGAACAGTGATTGCTGAGGCTGCTTTGAATATCTTGAAGAAGCTGAGTTGATATTCAAATATTTTTTTTAACTGTTTATAGTTTATGGTTTTAAAAAAATAGATAAAGACAATGAACAGCCAAAACGTTCTCGATTTCATTCTCTAAATTAGTACGAATTCATGGATTTATATTCCACAAATTCGTACTAATTTGCGGAACGGGCAGTCTAAAAACGGTTGATGTAAACGGTGATTATAGAGCTTATTAATTCGCAAAAGACATCAACAAATGCGGCTATTAAAAAAAACAAACGTTCACACAATTTTGGCCCCGTTTTATAAGTTTTGGATAGTAGAGATAAAATGATGTTAAGTTTGAAGCAAAATAGCAATTTGAAAATACTTGGAAGAATATTGTTTTCCGTTTTGGGTGCAGTTTTAATAGTCGTTTTTTTTGAGTCTTTCAAAATAGAGCCAAATGAGCAAACGATTTGTCACCCACAAGGATTGGAATGTGCAACAACATCCAGCGATTTAGATCTACCCAAAGTAGATACCAATGCAATCATTAAGCTTGTTACCCAAAAAAAGCAGGAACAGACAAAAGATGTCTTTTTTAGATCTCTTGTCGGAAAAAAGCTTTGGGGTATAGATATTTCCAAGTATCAGCGTAACATTAACTGGTCACTGATGGTAAGGCGCAACAAGCCAGATTTTGTCTTTGTAAAGGTGTCCGAAGGAACTACAATTCTAGATCCATTATACAAGACGCATAAAAGAAATTTGGAGAAACATAACATTCTTCACGGCGGCTATCATTTTATGAGTTTTACAAGTAGCGGAAGAAGCCAGGCATATCGATTTATAAAACATGCCGGTCTTAAGAAAGGCAACATGGTTCCTGTTTTGGATGTAGAATACACTAGTAGACACTTGCCCAACAAGGGTAAAGTTATAAGTGAAATCAAGAGTTTTTGTACGGTCATAGAGCAGTATTATGGGGTTAAGCCAATAATTTATACGCACCCGCATTTATACGCTAGATATCTTAAAGGGAATTTTGATAATTATCCTTTATGGTTATGTGATTATAAAAATACACCTAGATACAAGTGGGATATATGGCAACATACGGCTAAGGCAAGATTACATGGCTATCACGGGCGTGTAGATAAAAATGTCATGAAAAGCGATAAGAATACGCTCGGCAAATTAGTGATGTTCTAAACTGCTACAGGCGCACTAATTCTGGCGTGTGGGTCGTAACCTATAAGCTCAAAGTCATTAAAATCAAAATCAAAAATGGATTTTTTGTTTGGATTTAATCGTACTGTCGGGAACGGTCTTTCATCTCGGCTTAATTGCTCTTTTACCTGTTCAAAGTGATTACTGTAAATATGTGCATCACCAAAAGTATGTACAAATTCGCCAGGCTCTAGTCCGCATTCTTGAGCGATCATAAGCGTAAGAAGCGCATAACTAGGAATATTAAACGGGACTCCCAAAAATAAATCTGCGCTGCGCTGGTAAAGTTGGCAACTTAATTTTCCGTTAGCAACGTAAAACTGAAACATACAATGGCAAGGTGTTAGCGCCATATCATTCAATTCTCCCACATTCCAAGCGTTTACAATAATTCTGCGGCTGTCAGGATTATTTTTTAAAGTGTCCAATACGTTTTGTATTTGGTCAATTTTATCGCCGTTAGGAGCCTCCCAACTTCTCCATTGCTTGCCGTATACAGGCCCAAGATCTCCATTTTCGTCTGCCCATTCGTTCCAGATTTTGACCCCGTTATCTGTAAGATATTTTATATTTGTATCTCCTCTTAAAAACCATAAAAGCTCGTATACCACAGACTTCCAATGAACTTTTTTGGTCGTGATAAGGGGAAAAGATTTAGATAAATCAAAACGTAACTGACCGCCCAAAACACTTACTGTTCCTGTGCCTGTTCTATCCGTTTTAGTAGCACCATTTTCGTACACGTATTTTAAAAAATCTTCGTATTGACTCATTTTTATGCAAAGCAAGTTTTTATTATCGATAAATATTTCGAGTATTATTCGTCGTTACCAACAATATTTTAACTAGGTTGTTTAGTTTTGCGACGCTTTAACATAAAACAAAATAAATGGCTGTAGCAATAAAATTACCTAGAATGAGTGACACGATGGAAGAAGGAACCATCGTAACATGGTTTGTCAAAGTAGGTGACACCGTAAAATCCAGTCAAATGATTGCTGATGTAGAAACTGACAAGGCTACTATGGAATTGGAAAATTTTGAAAAAGGAGAAGTGCTACATCTAAATGTTCAAGAAGGAGAAACTGTTCCTGTAGAAACAACAATAGCGATTATAGGACAAAAAGGAGAAGATTTCTCTCACCTTCTTAATGACACGCCAGCTGCACCTGCTGCAGAAGTAAAATCTGAGGCAACAACGGCCGCTCCCGATCCGGCACAAGAAGTAAGCACGAAGGAACCAAGTGCACCGGTTCAAGCAAGTTCTAGCAACAACGGACGAGTATTTGTCTCGCCACTTGCTAAAAAAATGGCAGAAGACAAAGGAATTAGCCTTGAGTCAGTAGCCGGAAGTGGTGACAATGGACGTATTATAAAGAAAGACATAGAAAACTATAAAGCTTCTCCGGCAGCTAGCTCTGCTAGTGTAGGCGTTGAGAGTTATGACGATTTGCCTATAACGCAAATGCGTAAAACCATTGCTAAACGACTGGCTGAAAGCAAGTTTACCGCTCCTCATTTTTACTTAACCAAAGAGATAAAAATGGATGCTGTAATGGATGCACGTAGCCGTATGAACGAGTATAGTGAAACCAAAATATCGGTAAACGATTTAGTAATCAAAGCAGTAGCTCTATCATTAAAAAAGCACCCAAACATAAATTCAGCTTGGCTGGGAGACAAGATAAGAAGAAACCACCACGTGCACATAGGTGTAGCAGTAGCGGTAGAAGATGGCTTGCTCGTACCTGTAGTGCGCTTTGCAGATAGTAAATCACTATCTCAGATAGGAACAGAAGTAAAAGACCTAGCGGGTAAAGCTAAAAATAAAGAATTACAGCCTAAAGATTGGGAAGGAAATACCTTTACTATATCTAATTTAGGAATGTTTGGCATAGATGAGTTTACTGCAATAGTTAATATGCCAGATGCTTGTATCCTAGCAGTAGGAAGCTCCAAGGAGACGGTGATAGTAGAAAACGGGGTAATGAGACCGGGCCACGTGATGAAGGTAACTCTTAGTTGCGATCATCGAGTGGTAGATGGAGTGAGCGGAGCCAAGTTTTTACAAACGTTCCAAGACTTGCTTGAAGAGCCAGTAAGGCTTTTAGTTTAAAAGTACACTGTTTTTTGCATTAGACGATTGCTGTTTTAGCTGTTACCTAACTTTACTCTAAAGAAATTAAAGTAGGCAGCTAGATTTTACATATAGATAGCCTACCAACTAAAACTCCTGTAGAAGTTCGTTTTTATTTGAAAACCTTGAGCTGCTGTATTTGCATATTTACAATCTTTAACTTACAATTGCACAGCCTTTCAGGCAATTATCAAGAAATATTCCAACTATTTTTCTCGAATCCGTTTAACTTATTATTCTAAAAAATACATGTACGATATTCTTTCATTAGGAGAGATGGTTCTTCCAGAACTACGCAAAATTGCTGACACTTTTGATGTGTCACATAAAAGTCTTAAAAAAGAGGACTTGATTTATAAAATACTCGATTACCAAGCAGTAAATCCAGAAAAGTTCAAGGATGCTAATGTAGTAAAAATGGAAACAACGACGGTTTCGGATAACAATGCTCCTCCGCAAGTAAGAGTTAAAAAACCGGCGCCTATAAAGAAGCCAAAACCAGATGTGGATACACCAGCAGTGGCAGCAGAAAACCCATCTGCTTCACCATCAAATGAAAAGATGGAATCCGGGACTGCGTCTTCTAAAAATTTACGGCCACGAAAAGAAAAAAGTGAAAACCCTCGAAAAGTGGAAATACAAGATGCAGAAGTTAAAGATATTCAAAATGAAAAAATCAGTAGGGAAGATAGAATATCTAATGCTCCTAAGCCAAATTTGAGGCCAAATCCAAACCAGAACTCTAATCCAAACCAGAACTCTAATCCAAACCAGAACCCAAACCAGAACCCAAATCAAAATAAAAGCCTAACCCCAGAAGAAAAAGAAGCGCGTGACAAGGAACGTGCCGAAAGGGAAGCAGAGCGATTAGAAAAAGACGCTGAAAGAAAAAGGGTGGACGATGAAAAACGAGCTAAAAAAGAGGCCGAAGAAAAGCTTATAAACTATTTAGAGTTAGAAGGAATCGTAACTACACAAGGCGTTTTGGAGGTAATATCTGACGGATATGGTTTTCTCAGATCTGCAGATTACAACTATCAACCGTCTCCGGATGACGTTTATATTGCCCCAAATCAAATTCGTCAAAACGGTTTAAAGACTGGAGATACCATAAGAGGAAGTATTCGTCCACCAAAGGAAGGTGAAAAGTACTTTGCACTTATTAATATATTAGGGATAAATGGCCGCACCGTGGAGTTTGTAAAAGACAGAGTAGCATTCAACCACCTTACTCCTCTATTTCCCGACGAAAAACTAAACTTAGAGTACAAGTCTGATAATTATTCTACACGAATAATGGATATCATTGCCCCTATTGGAAAGGGACAACGTGGTCTTATTGTAGCCCAACCGAAAACAGGTAAAACAAACTTGTTAAAGGATGTCGCAAATGCAATAGCACATAATCATCCTGAGGTTTATATGATTATTCTGCTGATAGACGAGAGACCTGAAGAGGTTACAGATATGGCTAGAAGTGTGAAAGCTGAAGTGGTAGCGTCAACTTTTGATGAACCTGCTGATAAGCATGTTAAGCTTGCCAATATCGTGTTAGAAAAGGCCAAACGACTAACAGAATGCGGTCATGACGTAGTCATATTATTAGATTCGATCACAAGACTTGCGAGAGCATATAATACCGTGCAGCCTGCCAGTGGAAAAATACTAAGTGGCGGTGTAGATGCCAATGCATTGCAAAAACCAAAACGATTTTTTGGAGCTGCACGAAACATTGAGAACGGAGGTTCGCTTACCATTATAGCAACAGCGCTTACCGAAACAGGATCAAAAATGGACGAAGTAATCTTTGAAGAGTTTAAAGGTACTGGTAATATGGAGCTTCAGTTGGATAGAAAACTATCCAATAAACGTATATTCCCTGCTATTGATATTGTGTCGTCAAGTACACGAAGAGAAGATTTATTGTTGGATAAAATGGTACTTCAAAAAATGTGGATAATGCGTAATCACTTAGCTGATATGAATCCTGAAGAGGCTATGACTACCATGCTCAACTATATGAAAGGAACTAAAAATAACGACGAGTTTCTCGTTAGTATGAACGGCTAATGAAAACGTGTCAAGCAGTTATTGTGTTTTTTTTGACCTTAGGTGCTAACGCTGCAACTTTGGTTCCGTCAGATGCTCAACAAAGCACACAATGTATAGACGATTCAACGCATGTTGGCCGTACACCGTATAACTATCCTTCGTATTCCAATTATGATACAATCAGTACTAGTCAGTTGCAGGTAAAATCTGTTTTTGATTGGGTGGATTCTATAGCCACAGCAATGGGTGTTCCCCCTGGCTTTGTAAAAGATGTAGGTCGGAATGAAAGTAAATGGCCAAAACCCAATAATTTAAACTATCTAATCCCCAACGGCGATTTACAAATAATGCCAGCTACCTACAAAATATGGTATAAAAAATTGGGTCTTACAGGAGGGAAGACAAGATATAACTACTTGATAGTTGGCATAGCGTATTTAAAATATTGCAAGGATCAAGGTGATGGCACATGGCGACAAGCTAGATACATTTACGCCAGAGGACGTTGGAAAAATCCTAGTCAATGGACAAAATTGGAGCATCGTTTTATGTCAGACATAGACTGGAAACTGTATGATTAGTGAATAGCCTTGCGGGTATATTTTTCATACAATCCAATGGTTGCTCAAAGCTACGTCGTAAAAATGTAGCAATACAGAGATAATAGAACTAAAGTTTCCGAAAAACAAAATAGAGGTTCATGCAGATTATTGCATGAACCTCTATTTGTATATTTAAATTATATCTCTATTCACATGAGAATATCGAGATATTACGATTGTTTTTATCGAATTAGTGTAAGTGTACCGCTGTATTCGTATTCTTTGTTATTGAGTGCAGTTACTTTGAGCGTGTAGGCATAAACATCTTGTTGTACGGGTACACCTCTGTATTCTCCGTTCCAAGGTTTGCTTTTGGTTACGATAGTTCCATTTTG
>CAMDCQ010000083.1 GCA_945890595.1 Chitinophaga pinensis | reverse complement strand
CTTCTTGCAGCAAACATACTACTTTATTTTTAAGCGTTATTTTCGAGTCTTTATGGTTGCTTACCGTTTTCACAACTTCAGCTATGGCATCGCCTATTTTGTGCTTAGGGTTTAGCGAAGAAAACGGATCTTGAAAAACCAATTGTATCTCATTTGATAAATCATTAATCTTGGAGAGCTCAATATCATGCACGTAAATGCTCCCATTTGTAGGTTTCCAGATATCTAAGATGAGTTTAGCTATTGTACTTTTCCCACTGCCACTTTCACCAATAAGTCCCAGTATATCTCCTTGATGTAGACTGAGATTGATGTTATGAAGTACCTTAGTTTCTAGGGTGGTAAATAAGTGAGATTTGAAGTGTGATTTTTCAATTTCCTTAAGTTCTAAAATAATCTCTTCTGAATTTTCCTGGGGACTCAGTGCTATACTCAAGGGCTGTTCAAATGACAATTCACCGTCAATATCATGAAGCAAATCATTGATTTCTGCTAATACTTGACCTCTTTTTGCATAGGTGGCTCTACTTTCAATAAGCGCCTTAGAATAAGGATGTTTTGGGTTGGCTAAAATTTGAGCCTCTGTGCCAATTTCGACAATAGTACCATGATACATGACTGCAATGTTGTCCGCAAATCCTTTTAATGAAAGGAGATCATGGGTGATAAATAGGATTCCCATTTTTTCTTCGCGACTTAGCTTTTTAAGCAAGGCTAAAATCTCAGATTGTACTGCTATATCTAACGCTGTAGTTGGCTCATCGGCAATAAGAAGTTTGGGTTTTTTAGCAAGTGCCATGGCTATCATAACACGTTGTCTTTGCCCTCCACTTAGTTCATGGGGATAGCTTTTTGAGACTCTATCGGTGTCTGTGAGCTCAACTTTAAGTAGGAGCTCATTTAAATAATCAACACTTTTTACCTCTGCACATTCCATTATTTGTTTACCACAGGTAAGCAGTGGATTTAAAGCGGTCATTGGCTCTTGAAAAATATAAGATATTTCTCGTTTGCGTATTTGCGTTAGCTGGTCATTGTCTATGGTGAGTAAATTTACGTGATGGTCCAGATGATTAAAAAGAACTTCTCCATCCATAATGGCGTCATCTATTAAGCGAGTTAAACTCTGACTCGCTACAGATTTTCCACTACCACTCTCGCCAATTAAACCTAAAATTTCGCCTTGATGAATGCAAAAACAAATGCCTTTTACGGCATCAAACGTTTTTTGTTTCGAGATTTTAAATCCAACGCTAAAGTTATGTACGTCTAGTATTTTCAATGATTAACGTAATCTATCCATGGAACGAATGAGTTGCTCATCCTTTTGTATTCCATTTCGTGCTATTAAGTTGAATACAAGAAGCACAATAGGCAAAAGCGCGGGTAATCTGAAATTTTGGAAACCGGTATGCTCAAAATAAGCCATGTGTATACTGTATAAATACATCATTACAATACATCCAAGTATGAATATGAAATTGATAGATGTAAGTAGTAATTGTGTTTTTCTGTTTTTAAACATAAGCATAGCAGCCAAACTAATACCTCCCACAACTGCCATAAAAGCCATAAGATAAGTGTTTGTCTCCTGAACTGAATCCATACCCGCTATCATTTTGGTTGCGTTATACTGAATCTCAACACGTTGTTGATTTTCAGTATTTTCCGCATTAAAATACACTATATTCGAAAACAATAACAGTATGCTAATAGCAACATTAGCTAAAAAAAATAGTGTCTGTGGTCTTTGAATCATATAGCAAATGTAAACATTAACTAAGTTTTAGTGTTTTACCTTTGCTTCACTTATTAAGTAGGTTGACCATAATTTGAAACACTATAGAAAAGATACATCTGCGCTTGTGATAGGCGCTGGAGTGGCGGGTTTGTCATCAGCTATTCGGTTGGCAAACAAGGGAATACAGGTTAAAGTGTTTGAGCAGCAGGCCACGTATGGAGGTAAAATGGGAGTTTGGGAGCAAGACGCTTATCGTTTCGACACTGGTCCTTCACTATTTACTATGCCCCATTATGTGGATGAACTGCTAACTATAGATGGTAAGGACAATGTTCCGTTTGATTTTGAGGAATTAGAGGTGATTTGTCACTATTTTTGGGATGATGGAACAACACTTCAAGCTACCAAAGATCTAGAACTACTCAAAGATTCTTTTGAGAAGAATATTGGGGAGCCAAAGGAAAATATTGCTTCTTTTTTAAAAGACAGTCAAACGAAATATCAAATAACGAATCATGTTTTTTTGGAAAAATCGCTTCATAAGTTAAAAACATATTTTAGCTGGGGTACGATTAAAAGTATTTTTAGACTCCATCGTGTTGAAGTTTTTAAAACAATGGCGTTACAAAATGAACGCCGATTCAAGCAAGAAAAGACAGTTCAGTTTTTTAACAGATACGCAACCTATAATGGGTCAAATCCATATGAAGCACCTGCAACTTTAAATGTGATACCACACTACGAGTACGGATTTGGGGCTTTTTTCCCTACTAATGGAATTCGGTCTATAGCTGATGCATTATATCAAAAAGCGCTAAGTTTAGGTGTAGAATTCCACTTTAATTCATCCATAGAAACAGTGGAGAAACGAGGAGATAAATACCTCTTAAATGGCGTATTCGAATCGCAAATTGTAGTTTGCAATATGGATGTTGCTGCAGCCGCTAAAGGTCCTTTGAAAAATTTGTTGAGTGGCAAACGAAAGGACTACGAACCATCAAGTTCGGCCCTTATTTTTTATTGGGGCATAAATCGTGAATTCACGTCATTAGGTTTGCATAACATATTTTTCTCGGACGATTACAAGAAAGAATTTCATTCTATTTTTTCTCAGAAACAAATTGATAATGATCCAACGGTATACGTGCACATAAGCAGTAAACAAAAGCCAGATGACGCTCCAAAAGGAGCGGAAAATTGGTTTGTAATGGTAAATGCACCTTATGTAGAAAATCAAAATTGGGATACCATGGTTGCGCAGGCGCGAGAAAATATAGTAAAGAAGCTAAGTAGATCTCTTGGAATTGATGTTGCTCAACATATTGCACTAGAACATAAGCTTACACCGCAGTTAATCCAGAAACATACAGGAAGTTATAAGGGCGCGTTATATGGTTCTAGCTCAAATAACAGAACTGCGGCTTTTTTGCGCCAACCTAATTTTAGCAGTGTACACAAAGGACTATATTTCTGTGGAGGAAGTGTACATCCGGGAGGGGGAATACCGTTATGTTTGCTCTCAGGTAAAATTACATCAGATATAATAGCACATGATTTCAACCTTTTTTAACAAAAATTTTTATTTACTGTTGATAGTTCCATACATAGTGGGGCTTATTGGGATATTGTTGCCAGTAACGAGATCACTTTTTTTGAGCCTAACACCCATAAATCTAGTATTCAGCTTTATTCTAGTTATGGTAGAAGAGTCTAAGTGGCTGCGCTATAACATACTGGGACTTGTTTTTATACTTTTAGGAAGTTTTGGCTTAGAGTATTTGGGTGTCACATTTGGTTATGTATTTGGCGATTATAGCTACGGTAAAATGCTTGGATACGCTTACTTAGGAGTACCTGTTATTATCGCATTCAACTGGGTAATGCTATGTGTAGCGTCAAGAAGTTTAGTAAATCTGGTAACTCAGAATGCTATATTATCCTCTTTTTTAGCTGCGGCAGTCGTTACGGCATACGATTATCTACTCGAGCCGGTTGCTATTCGTTTTGGCTGGTGGGCATGGGATAATGGCTCTGTTCCTTTGTTTAACTATGCGTGCTGGTTTGTGTTCGCTCTTATTTTTCAACTCACATTCAGAAAAGTTCCTAGTGTGGCCCGAAGAAGCTATTGGATGATTTTTATTCAAGCCGTTTTCTTTTGGATTTTATTGCTGATGTAGTTAGTAGACTTTTTTTTAAATGAAATTTATATCCTTAATACTTGTTTTTTATACTGCTTCTGTAACGCAGTATAGAGCAGTATATCAATCACAAAACGAGGATAAAGTAATAGCCGCATTAGAGGTGCTGGAGTCAAAGTCGAGTCTTACCTCAGATGAGCTCTGTTATAAAGCAGTTTTTCAGTGTATGAAAGCGGAGTATCTAACTAATCCGTATCAAAAACTAAGCTCATTTAAAAAAGGCTACAGTACATTGAATGCGCTGATAGCAAAAAATGCGACCAATGTGGAGTATAAGTATCATCGATACATGATTGAGAAATACACGCCAGCTTGGCTTATCGATATTAATCACATGACTACAGATAAAGCTTTCGTGAAAACAAATCTAAAAACGAATCATCCGATGTATAGCTTTATTACCAAAACCATAGATTAGTACTTATTTTTGCTCGCAATGAAACGAGCTTATGTAGTAGATGCCGCACGAACAGCGGTAGGTAAATTTGGAGGAACACTTTCAACCGTAAGGCCTGATGATTTGGGAGCCGACGTTATAAAAGCATTGGTCGCAAGAAATTCAAGTATCGATCTCAACGAAATTGAAGATGTTGTCTTTGGAGCTGCCAATCAAGCAGGTGAAGATAATCGTAACGTTGCTCGAATGAGTTTACTAATGGCAGGATTACCAGTAACAGTTCCTGGTCTTACTATAAACCGATTATGTGCGAGTAGTCTTCAAGCGATTGCTGATGTTTCCAAAAATATTGCCATTGGTTACGGAGATATGTTTATAGCGGGAGGGGTAGAAAGTATGACGCGTGCACCATTTGTGTTACCCAAAGCAGAATCTGCGTACAGCAGAGCGGGTCAAGTATACGATACTTCTATAGGTTGGAGATTTATTAATCCCAAACTGGCTGCGCTATATCATCCGTTTACGATGGGCGAAACCGCAGAAAATGTAGCAGAAAAATATGGAATTACGCGTCAAGAGCAAGACGAATTTGCTTATAAAACACAACTAAATTATCAGAATGCGTTAAATGCCAATAAATTTGAGAATGAAATAATTCCTGTTTATTTACCGCAACGTAAGGGTGATGCGTTGGTGTTTCAACAAGATGAGCATCCAAGATTAAGTACGGTCGATCAGCTTTCTAAATTGTCTGCAGCCTTGAAAAGTGTAGGAACCGTAACGGCAGGAAATGCCAGCGGCATAAATGATGGCGCTGCTGCTTTACTCATTGTAAGCGAAGAAGCCTTAAAAAGATATAATCTCGAACCCATAGCAGAAGTGGTGAGCAGTGCAGCAGCGGGCGTACCACCTGAATTAATGGGCATCGGACCTGTTCCCGCAACACAAAAGGCATTGAAACGAGCTGGTATAGGAATTAAAGATTTGGATTTAGTTGAATTAAATGAGGCTTTTGCTGCACAAGCTATCGCTTGTATGCGAGACTTAGATTTAAACCCAGATATCGTTAATGTTAACGGAGGTTCTATTGCTATAGGTCATCCTTTAGGAGCATCCGGAGCCAGAATCACAAGTACGTTATTACATGAGCTTAAACGTCGTCCTAGTGCGCAATATGCATTGGCTACTATGTGTATAGGAGTAGGGCAAGGAGTTGCGGTTGTTTTTAAGCGCTGTTAATAGTACAGAAATTGCAAAAAAAAAGCATCCATCTAATCAGATGGATGCTTTTTTTTGTGGCTTTAATGCCTGTTTATCGTTTAATTTTTTTGTGATTTGAAGGCGTCAATATCAAACAAGATACTGAATCTAATGGTGTTTTGAAGCGGGTGTCTTCTTGCAAATGGTTGCAAATACGCCGCGTCTATTTGGAACACGTTATACTTTAATCCTGCCCCAAAAGTTAGATACTGACGAGCACCTTTGGTTTGAGCTTCATGAAAGTATCCTGCTCTTAGTGCAAATTGTTTTGCATACCAATATTCGAAACCAGCAGAAACGGTAAATTCGTTAAGTTCTTCTCCAAATCCCCCTGGTGCATCATTCAAAGAGGAAATCATCCCACTTATTACAGGACCATCATTCAGGGTTCTTCCTGTAATATTACCAGATGAGTCAAACAAGTACTGTGGCGTAGGCACTAATAGTTTATTAAAATCAACACCAAATCCAACTTCGTTATATTCATCTAATTGCGTTTTCCAAAAAGTTCCTAAACGTAAGTTTACAGGGATAAAATCTCTATTAGCTTCATTCGTGTAGGTTATCTTATTTCCAATGTTGCTTATGTTTCCTCCAATAGTATAATCGAATTTTTTATCGGCCATTTTGGTGTCGTTTCGATAGGTCATAGAAACATCACCTGCTCCTGCAATTCCTGCTTTTATTTCAGAACCGCTAGAGCCAGTTTGGCCACGTGCTAGGTCAGAAAAAATGAAACGAAGTGCAATGCCTAAGGCAAGATTATCGGATAATTTACGAGCGTAAGCGCCGTCAAGGGCAAATTCTTTAGGTTCGTAATTTCCTGCAGGATTTCCTAATTGATCTGTAAATTGTATTTGTCCTAAAGTGAAGTAACGCAATGATCCTGCTATGGTACTTTGTTTGTCTATTCTTTTGTAGCCGCTTAAGTAGTAAAACCAAATGTCAGGTACTAATTGACGTAGCCATGGAGCAGCAGATATCGCTAATCCTGCATCGTCTTCAATAAAGGCAAGCTTAGAGGGATTCCAATGTATGGAATTCGCGTCAGCGGATGTGGCTACACCTAAGTCACCCATTCCTGCACCTCTAGAATCTGGACTAATGAGGAGAAATGGCGCTGCGGTTGTTATTACGTTGCGTTGGCCAAGCAAATCCGTATTGGTATTTACGGTTTGAGCTTGGGTGCTTATTGCGGCAAAAAGTGCTATAACTAACGCCGATTTTTGTTTCAATTTCATTCGGTTATGTGGCAAATGTATTATTTATTTTCTTTTTAGTTTACGATATACAATTTTTCTGTTTTAGAGGAAGTGGTGCCATCTTCTGCCCTAACTTCTAGGTTATACAGATACACTCCTCTAGCCAATCGATCTCCAAAATCATCTCTTCCATCCCATGTAATTTCTGATGAGTGAGCAGGTGCATTAATTATTTCTTGAGTTGTGCTTTTTACTACGTTACCGGCTACTGAAAGTATGTTTAATTTCACTGTGATATTTTGACCTGCTTTGTTGTGATCGAAATGAAATTCGGTGTAATTATTAAAAGGATTCGGATAGTTCAGGACATTATTAAGTGATATGTCCTCATTTTCTCCTATTACAAATTCAGTATAAGCCTCTGCCGAATTATTGTAAACATCCCACACAATCAACTTAAGCGTATGTCTTCCTGCGCTCATATTTTCCATAGGGTATTCTATAGTTCCCTCGGTGTAGCTATTCAATTGTGCTTTGAAATAATCATTGAGAATTATAGATTGTTGGCTTTCCGTGCCTCCATCAAGTATGGCTTCCATCTCTCTTCCTATTCCGCTTCCTATGGTATTGATGCCATTGCTATCTTTGAGATGAGCGAGTAATAGTGGTTTTCCCGAGGAAGTTCCTCCAAAAACCCATGATTCATCGTTAATAAATAATTCAAGTTCATCAAACTGATTATCTACTACAAGACTGTCTGATGTGCCGCCTATAGGGTAATTGTACTCGGTGCCTCCAGCATCTCGCATGCCATCTTTAGCGTAGTACGATAATTTTCCTTTGGCGACGTTGTAAGCGATATCTTTTGGTACTACAAACTTGAAGCTAAACTTTCCGTTGGTTACCGAAACTTTTCCTTTATAAATAATCCTGTTTTGCTCTTCAAATTCGATTACATCGCTTGATGGGTCTTGTCCAAGCGTTTTGTATTTTGATTTTTTATCATAGAAGGTTGGGTATGCTTCTCCCATAAAGTCCGTAACCACTTGTCCATCTTTTCCTCTAATTTCACCTTCAATGGTAACCAGGCTGAGGGCTTTTAGGGTGTCAGAAAAAAGACCAATTTCTGTTCCGTTAATAGCAGTAGTTACCACATCATATTGATAATCTAACAATCGCATAGCAGGGTCGCCCAATAAAATAAAACAACGTTGGTTCGTGCCTTCACTGGCACTTAAGTTTCGCATGATACGATAGGCTTCGCCAATAGCGGGCTTTTGACCTTTTACTTTTTTGAGCAAATTGTCGTTCACTAAAGAACTGTTTAATCGTGTATTAAGGCCGATGTATACTGCTCGAGTAGTCGCTATCATGCCAATAGCTCCGCCGTTTTCATCCATTAGCATGAGTTCGCCCGGAGTTTCAAGAATTAAGTTATCAATTTTAGCAATTTCGCAACTGGCGGTTATATAGAAGGATAGTTTATCGTAGTTATCCCAAGCTACAATCTCATCTCGCGTAACTACTCTTTCATGTGCCATAGAATTTTCTCCTCCGTGACCAACATAGTTAAAAATAAGTGTACCTTTATTACTCACCATTTTGGTAATCTCTTCATTTACTTTAGGATATTTATTACCACTACCAAATGACACTTGTTCATAAGCATCGAGCCATATTTTTTTAATATTATACGCTGGAGATTCAAGATTTAAACTTGAAGTCATGGCCTCGGAAGGGTCAAGGTGAGCGTTTCTGTCCTCATCGTCTGCCACAAATGTGAGGGTGTTTATCCAGTCACCTTTACTGGTTTCACTGTGATAGTGTATAATTTTATCTACCAGTATTTTAGCTTCCGTTACATTACTAGCAGGTAGCCTGCCCACTGCAATATCCAAGGACTCATTCACACTACTTGTGCCCCATTTTCCTTCACTATTATCCAGAATAGCATAATAGTCGTCAGAACAATACGAATATGTGTGCTGATTTGAGTTGTAACTCTGATAAATTGGCACCACATTGCTGTTATTAGGCTCAACGTCTTTGTAGTCATAACTTGCGTCTCCGAATAATAAAATGTATTGAAGTGAATCTGAATTGCCATCACCTCGATCGTAAAGTAGTTTAGCGTAATCTCTTATAGCAGTTACATCTTGAGAACCACTCGAAAATTCATTAAATATTTGCTCAGTGCTCGAAACCGTAACACTCAAGCCTCGTTGCCTGTGGAAATCTGCCAACTGATTTGCTTGATCTAATAGTGATTTATGTGTTACAATTAGATAATTAGTCCCTGTGTTCTCATGTAGATTTTGATTTTCCACCTTTCCCAGAAACGCAGGAAGAGGAGCACTGTTGGGGTTAAATACAACGAAAAGGGGTGGATTAGAGGTATTAACATTCGGAGTGGTAAAATAACCACCTGCTCCTGTTTTCGCAGTTTGTTGTAAGATAG
>CAMDCQ010000082.1 GCA_945890595.1 Chitinophaga pinensis | reverse complement strand
ATCGAATACTGTCTTCATATTCTCTTCCTCTTTTCTGTATTTGGCTAACCAAATTGCCGATAGAACTTCTAAGGTAAATCATTAAGTCTGGCGCATCTACCGACGTTTTGATATTGGTAAACAACGCTTGGTACGTATCAAAGTCGCGTGTACTCATAAGGCCCATAGCATGTAAGTTAGGGGCAAAGATGTATGCATCTTCGTAAATAGTCCTGTCTTGCACTATAGTATTTGGACTATCTTTGGCTTGTAACAAACTATGAAATCGGGTATGTAAAAAATAAATCTGTAGATTAAACGACCAACGCGTCATGTCATCATAAAAATCAGTAATATACGGATTATTATCCATGGCTTCATAATGAGGTTCCCACTCAAAATGTTTTGATAATAGTTTGGTAAGTGTTGTTTTCCCTGACCCTATGTTACCTGCTATAGCTATATGCATCTTCGTTATCTTATCTTAGTTAGTTTTGTTTCTTAGAAAAATCGTTTAAATCCTATAATCTCACGTACTTCTTTTAATGTTTTTTGCGCACTCTCATTGGCTTTCTCCGCTCCTAGCTTTGCTGCTTTTGCCAGCGCTACTGTATCCTTTTTATAGTGGTTTATGCGCTCGGTTATAGGCTCAATGAAAGTGACCACATCTTCCGCCAGCTGTTTTTTTAAATCACCATAACGTATAGTTCCCTTTACATGCTCGGCATCAAAATGGGATATGGTACTTGCATCAGAAACCAGCGCCATTATATCAAATAAGTTTTGAAGTTCTTCAGATCTTGGCTGATTAGCACCTGTTGGTCCTGCGTCAGTTTTGGCACGCATAATCTTTTTACATATAACATCCGCCGGCTCATCAAAGACAATAGTATCTGCATCACCACTTGATTTACTCATCTTACCTTGACCCGTAAGTCCTGGCACTTTTACCAGCTCACCGGTATTACTAAAAGCCTGAGGCTCTTTAAAATAATCGGTGTGGAACATGTGATTAAAGCGGTTAGCAAAGGTTCTCGTCATTTCTAAATGCTGCTGCTGATCTTTTCCAACAGGCACATACTCTGCATGATGAGCAAGTATATCTACCGCCATAAGCACAGGGTAGGTAAGTAATCCCGCGTTAATATTTTTGGGTTGTGTTGCTTTTTTGTCCTTATAGGTTACCGATCGCTCTAACTCACCTATGTACGCATTCATATTAAAGTACGTATAAAGCTCCGAAATAGCCGGAACATCACTCTGTACAAACAAGGCACATTTATCAGGATTTACGCCCATTGCCAAATGCTCAGCGAGTACTTGATGAACATTTGCGTGTAAATCCGCAGGTGTAGGATGCGTGGTAAGTGAGTGAATATCAGCTATAAAAAAGAAACAATCATGCTCCTCTTGCATACGAAGAAAGCTTTTAACTGCCCCAAAATAATTACCTAAATGTAATTTTCCTGTTGGTCTAATTCCTGATACTACTCTAGCCATTATTTAATAGGCGTCAAAAATAGAAGGACTAATACATTATACCAATCATGTGGATATTTATAGTTTAAGGATTCTTAGCTATTTTTTTTAGGTATTACGCCAGCTCAAATTGCTTTTGAAATAACTCATAGTATGCTCCCTGAAGATGCATTAACTCATCGTGATTACCTTGTTCAACCACTCTTCCTTTATCCAGCACCATAATTGTATCCACTTCTCTCACGGTACTTAATCTATGTGCTATAATGACACTTGTGCGTCCTTTCATAAGCTGTTGAGTCGCTTGCTGAATAAGTTCTTCCGTTTCTGAGTCTACGCTGGAAGTAGCTTCATCTAAAATTAATAGCTTGGGATCTGCAGCCATAGCGCGTATAAAACTTATTAATTGCCGTTGCCCTACAGAGAGTGTATTGCCACGCTCCATTACTTCGTATTGCCAACCGCCTTCTAGGCTCTCTATAAAACTCAACGCTCCAATAGACGCTGCAGCCTCCTTCATTCTCTCTGGCGTGATATTACTATTCTTTAAGGTGACGTTTTCTGATATGGTTCCCGCAAACAGAAAGACGTCTTGCAATACCACGGCTACTTGGTTACGCAAGGATTCAATTTCTAGCGCATTTACCTCAATACCATCAATTTTTATAGTACCTTTTTGAATAGTATATAAACGCGTAATGAGACTAATAATACTTGATTTTCCCGCTCCGGTAGCACCTACTATCGCTAAACTTTTTCCTGCTTCCAGTTTAAAACTTACATCTTTTAAGACATATTCCTCGTCTACATAGGCAAACCAAACATTTTCAAATGATATATCTCCCTGAAAATCACGTAAAACCACTTCACCTTTCTGCTCTACGGAGGTGTTGTCGTCTAGCAACTCAAAGATACGTTCGCTACTTACTACACCCATCTGCATGGTATTAAATCGATCGGCAATAAACCGAATGGGTCTGAAAATTAAATTTATATAGAGAATAAATGCTGTGATTAACCCTGCACTTGCGACAGTAGGATATCCTGCACTCCACCACACAATAAGTCCCAAAGCTAAACTACTTACAATTTCTACAATCGGAAAATATACGGCATAATAAAAAACAGATTGATTGTGAGCATCCATGTGCTCTCTGTTTATTTTTTCAAATTTTTGAAACTCTTGCTCTTCTTTACCAAACACTTGCACCACTTCCATACCCACTATTTGTTCTTGCACAAAAGAATTTAGTTGCGATACTTGAACCCTAACCTTCTGAAAAGAAGTCTTAACCCCCCGCCTAAAAATCTCAGAAGCAATGATCAATAACGGCATAACGGCAAGGGATATCAACGTTAATTTCCAGCTGGTCATAAACATAATAATCAATACCGCTACGATTTGTGCTAGGTCTCCGATAATGGAAATAAACCCTTGAGAAAAAAAGTTAGACACCGTCTCTACGTCGGACACCGATCGGGTAATTAGCATACCCACTTTACTAGTATCAAAAAAAGAAGATGATAATGACAGTATGTGATTATAGACCCTCATTCGCAAGTCTTTAATGACTTTTTGACCTAACAAGTTGGTGATATAGGTATGCCCAAAAAGCACCAAACTATTAATAATGATATGGATTAAAATATAAATACTAAACAGTTGAATTCCTGCTTTATCCGTATTCTCCACAAAATGATCTAACGTATACTGTACTAGCATAGGCCGAATTGGCGCTAATGCCGTCAGTAGCAAAGTAAACAATACGGATAGCCATAACAACTTTCGGTGTGGCTTTGCTAATTTTATAATACGGCCGATTAACTTGAGGTCGAACGCCGCTCCTACTTTCTTACTTTCTGAACTCATCCCAATTATATCCTACTTCCACTAAATAAAGCCCTTTTGCTGCAACACTTTTACCACTGGCGCTACGTGTCCCACTTGCTAATATGCCAGGTAAGGATGCTAATTCAGTAGTACCATTACCAATATCTAACAAGGTACCTACCATGGCCCTAACCATATTCCTTAAAAAACGATTTGCCTTTACATGAAACTCCAAACATCCGTCATTTACTATCCAGTGAGCCTCCATTAAGTCACACAAAGTAGTTTTGTTATCCGCATTACTTTTACAAAAGGCCGCAAAGTCATTGTGTTTTAACAACTCCAAACAAGCAAGGTTCATCAACTCTACATTAGGTTCCTTAAAAAGAAAAAGCATCTCATCTTTTCTGAATGGATTTTTCACAAAAGTGGTCTTGTAAATATACTTTCGGTATGTTGCGCTAAATCGTGCATGAAAATCATCCGTAACCGCAAAAACATTATACACAGCAATATCAGGAGGTAACATCTGATTTAGACGAAATAAGAAACGCTCTGGCAACTCGCTTTCGGCCTCAAAGTGTGCCACAAAATAGGTAGCATGTACTTCGGCATCCGTTCTTCCACATCCTAAAACATTGGTTTTTTTCTGATACAAGCGAGCCAATTGAAGTTCCAATTCTTCCTGTACTGTATTGCCGTTCAACTGAGATTGCCACCCTCTATACTCTGTGCCTTTATATCCTAGTTCTAATGCGTATCTCACTTTGCACGGCAAATATATTTTGTATCTGTTGGATAGTGTTATTTATTTAGATTGAATTCTATTTTTGCCATCTATTACAAGAATAAAATGAAACAACAACTCATAGAGTGTGTACCTAATTTTAGTGAAGGAAGAGACCTCGCTATAATCAAGCAAATAACCAACGAAATCGAAAGCGTAGATGGCGTAAAATTACTGGATGTAGACCCAGGAGCAGCCACCAATAGAACAGTAGTTACCTTTGTAGGAACACCTAACGCAGTAATTGAGGCAGCTTATAAGGCGATAGTTAAGGCGGGAGAAATAATAGATATGAGCAAACATAAAGGAGAGCATGCGCGAATGGGTGCTACAGATGTTTGCCCACTTATCCCCGTTGCCAATATTAGTATGGAAGAAACCTCTCAATGGGCGGTTAAGCTTGCAAAAAGAGTTGGAGAAACCACACACATACCTACTTATTTATATGGTGCTTCGCAAGAGGATACCAAAAGAAATGTCCTCTCTATCATTCGCGCCGGCGAGTACGAAGGTTTTTTTGAAAAAATAAAAAGGCCCGAATGGAAGCCTGACTTTGGACCATCTATCTACAGCGCTCGAAGTGGCGCAACAGTAATTGGGGCTCGAGATTTCCTCATAGCGTATAACATTAATTTAAATACCACATCAACGCGTATTGCCAATAGAATTGCATTTGATGTACGCGAAACAGGAAGAGTAGTACGAGAAGGAAATCCTTTTACAGGAAAAATTAAAACCGATGAACACGGAGAACCAGTTAGAATACTAGGTACCTGCAAAGCCGTTCAAGCTGTAGGCTGGTATATTGATGAATATAAGGTGGCACAAGTAAGTGCCAACTTAACCAACTTCAATATCACCCCTATTCATACTTTTTTTGATGCAGTGCAAGATAGTTGCGTAGAGCGGGGTGTTCGAATTACAGGCAGTGAACTCGTTGGATTAATTCCCTTAAAAGCGATGCTGGATGCTGGTCGTCATTTTCTAAAAAAACAAGAACGTTCGTTAGGCGTTGATGACGCAGAGCTAATTCATATTGCTGTAAAATCCCTAGGCTTAGATGAGTTAGGTCCTTTTGACCCTCAGAAAAAAATAATCGAATATCAACTCCAATCCCAAGAGGACGAAAAATTAATACAACTCACGGCTAAAGGATTAGCAAATGAAACCGCTTCTGAAAGTATGGCTCCAGGAGGCGGAAGTATATCTGCTTATGTTGGAGCTCTGGGAGTATCGTTAGCCACTATGGTGGCTAACTTAAGTGCAAATAAACCAGGATGGGAAGAAAAGCTAAATTTCTTCTCTGATTGGGCATGTAAAGGACAGGAAATTAAAAACGAAATGCTTTTTTTAGTAGATGAAGACACCCGATCATTTAATGCTATAATTGATGCTATTCGTTTACCAAAAGACTCAGAAGAGGAAAAGAGAATACGCCTAGATTCTATAGAAAAAGCAAGTCAATACGCCGCTGAAGTTCCTTTTAAAGTTATGCAAACCGCTGCAAGAACCATTGATATTATTAAAGCGATGACCGAAAACGGAAATAAGGCTTCCATCACGGACGCAGGGGTTGGCGCTTTATGCTGTAGTACTGCGATTGAAGGAGCCTATATGAATATACGGGTGAATACTAAAGATCTATCAGACACTCAATTTGCAGATACGTTGAATCAAAAAGCCTTCCATCTTCTGCAAGAATCTAAGGCTGAGCTTCAAGCGCTTGTGGATGCAGTGCACAAACAAATTTCATAAAATCCTAGTCCAATTTAACTTTGACAATAAAACTTTGTAAGAAATAGTTAATATTGTACCTGTCGAAATACTTAACTAATAGTACAAAGGAAGTTATATGAAAAAAACCCTTACCATCCTCACTCTCTTAGCAAGTGTACATACGTACGCTCAGCAAGATCCTTATTACACTCATTTTAAGGATGTTATACAGGCATTTAATCCCGCAGATGCAGGTCATAAGCAAGGAGAAATTTGTCTTTCTGCACTTACACATCACCAGTGGAGAGATTATAACGACGAGACGAGAATAAAAGGTACGGATGGAACAGGAAGCCTTCAAGATGTTAACAGAAATGTTGCTCCCGTGACTTACAATTTAAATGTGGCAACAGTGTTTAATTTGGGTAAGACTGGAAATCAATTCTTGGGCGCGGGTGTAACTATAGTAGACGACAAAATCGGTTACACAAAGTCAACTGCCATCAAAGCAAATCTTAACTATAAGTTGAAATTACAAGGAGGCTTTCAAGAAATTTCAGGTGGACTGGGATTAGGTGGAAAGCAGTGGGGATGGGTAAAACCAGACTTTAAAGCACTTCAAGCGCTTGACCCTCAAATTCCTGCTTTAGGTGGAAATAAAATGTTATTCGATCTTAGCGGGGGAGTTATGTTTAAGCAACAAACACTCGGAACAATTAAGAACTTTTATGCAGGCCTTTCGGTTACTAACCTTACAAGTGCCAAATACCAAGTAAACGTTCTCTCTCAAGCAGGAACACAAAACACAATAGAGATCAATTACGTGCCTCATTATTACACTATAGCAGGAGGTGATATCGAAATGGGAAATATGACACTTGAGCCAGCTGTACTTTTGAAATATGGTTTATTTAATAAAGGCTTTAGACCGCAGGTTGATCTGAATATGACAGCACTATTTGCAGAAACTTTTAGAGGAGGTTTAGCTTTTAGACAATGGGGTACTAGTGATGCGCTATCTATTTTATTAGGCTATCAAAAAGGTCCTTTACAAATAGGTTATTCATACGATATCACATTAAGTAACGTTCAAGTTGTAAGTAATGGAACACACGAGATACTGGTAAAATATTGTATTCCAATATCCACAAGCGTAAAAGAAAAGCTGATCATTGACAGTGTTCGCTTTTTATAACTAAAGTAACTATCTAAAAATACAATAACCAACTAGTTACAGCGTTAACAATCAACAATACAAATTAATAAATTTTGCATTTATCAACAATTAATTGTTAATTTGTCAAACTTTTAATACAACAAGGTATAAAATATATGAAGTACATAGCTAAAATGTTTGTAATGTTCGCAATCATCACTTTGATGAGTTGTGGCATGGGAGACAACGGAGAGTTAATCGGGGTGCAAGGCAGAAGACCTTGGTTTCATCCTCAACCATTTGGTACCGTTTATATCCCTACTGGTTCTTACCATACAGGTCAAAGTGATGAAGATATATTTCACACTTACATTGCTCCAAACAAGCAAGTTTCCGTGCACGCAATGTGGATGGATGATACTGAAATCACAAATAATGAATACCGTCAATTCGTAGAATATGTAAGAGATAGTTTAATGCGTCATGAGATGGAGATGGAGACAGAAGTTGAAGATGAGCATGATGACTATACTATATTAAACTACAATGAAGATGTTGACCAAGAGGAGTTCTACAACGAGCATGGCGCTAAATATTTCTATCAAAACAGAGAAAGATTCGAGCACAGAAAAGAATTCGATATTCGTAAATTAGATTACACCTATACATATGTTGATTTCAGAGCAGCTGCTTATGGAAGTTATTTAAAAGGCAACAGAGCGGATTACCTGAAAACCAAGACCTATAATATCTATCCAGATACATTAGTATGGATTCGTGACTTTACGTATTCTTATAATGAGCCAATGACACGTCAATATTACAATCACCCTAAATATGATGATTATCCTGTTGTAGGTATCAACTGGCATCAAGCTAACGCTTTTTGTAATTGGAGAACGCGTTGGTTAAACCGATACTGGGAAGCTCAAGATATGCCAATTACAGAGTACTGGAGACTCCCAACTGAATACGAGTGGGAATATGCAGCTCGTGGTGGAAGAGACAATAACATGTATCCTTGGGGTGGACCATATACTAGAAATAGTAAAGGTTGTTTGTTAGCAAACTTTAAACCAAACAGAGGTAACTATATGTCTGACGGTGGTTTATACCCAGTAAGAGGAGACTCTTATTTCCCAAATGACTACGGATTGTACAATATGGCAGGTAACGTTGCCGAATGGACCATGTCTGCTTACGACGAAACTAGTCATCAATTTACACATGACTTAAACTCTGATTTTCAAGTAGATGCTTCTGATGATGGACCGTTAACTATCAAAAGAAAAGTTATACGTGGAGGAAGCTGGAAAGATATAGCCTACTTTATCCAAAACGGCTCAAGAGCATACGAATATCAAGATACATCAAAATCTTCTATTGGTTTTAGATGTGTGCAAACCTACATTGGTAGATCAGCTAACGATCGCCAGTAATAGTATCTGCACAAACCAAAATTCTGTATATATTCATTATTATCACCTGTAGTATAAAATAATCCAAGCTATTATTTTATACTATAGGTATATTCAAATACGTTTATATATTTGACCACAAATTATCACATTTCAATTAACATAAAAAACAACAACTTAAACTGAAAAATTATGGCAAGTTTCTTTGAATCAAAATTAGGAAAAAACATTATGGCAAAAGCCTATGGACTAGGCGCAGCAGTAGTTATCGTAGGTGCACTATTTAAAATCATGCACTGGCCAGGAGCTAATGAAATGCTTATTCTTGGAATGGGTACTGAAGCAGTAATCTTTATGATATCAGCATTTGAGCCCATACATGAAGAATGGGATTGGAGTCTTGTACATCCAGAATTAGCTGGAATGGAAGGTGATTCTAAACCTAAAAAAACCGTAAGTTCTGGTGACGCTGTTTCTCAGCAATTAGATAAAATGCTTTCCGAAGCTAAGATAGGTCCAGAGTTGATAGAAGGATTAGGTTCAGGTTTAAGATCTTTGTCTTCTAACGTTAGTTCTATGTCAGACCTTTCTGGTGCTACAGTTGCAACGAAAGAATACGCCGACAATATTTCAAAAGCTAATGAGCAATTAACCGGTATGAACTCTTCGTACAGCAGAGCTGTTACTGCATTAGATAGCTTGTCAGAAACCACAGAAACGTTTAAAGAAACGACATTGAAAGTTGCCAACATTAATGCTACTTTAAATGACAATCTAGTTAGTTTCGATCAAAACATCCAAAGCTTGAACAAAGTTTATGGTGGTATGTTAAACGCTATGCGTCCAAATTCTTAATTTATTTCTAACCCAATTTAATATTTAATAATTAATTATGGCTGGAGGAAAAATGTCCCCACGGCAGAAGA
>CAMDCQ010000081.1 GCA_945890595.1 Chitinophaga pinensis | reverse complement strand
CCGAATTAAAAATTGACCCACCTCCAATCAAATCCTCTTGAAAGAAATGATTTTTTAATTGATACAATTGAAAAGATTGACAGTTTCTCTTGTTCCTAATCGCTGACAAACCACGTCCAATTATTAATTTTTCAGGTGCAATATTCAACCTGCCAACAGGTGCTCTTACACTAAATAAAATATCACCTTCTTCAGCAATTCTTGTTACAACTGAACAATACTTGAATACTACTCTTCATAAAAATTTAATTAAGATAGTCAACTGAAGAAGCTACCATATAAATGCCACCATGCCCTTTATTGCTGACTTGTTAGATTAACTTATTAATAAGTTAATCTAACAAAGAAACTGCCCTATCATTTAATTCATTCTTGAATGAAAGAATATCATCAATACTGTCTAAAGGATAATCATTCAAGCCGATTGATATTTTCTTACCGGAATCAGTAAATTTCAATTGACAAATTATTTTTCGTTGGTTGTCATCAATCATGATATTAAATGTACCTCTTTGGTCACGATAGGTAATCCTATCATTGGGAATTTTCTTATTTTGAATTAATAAAGTCCTTACAGTATGATACGCTTGTATTTCGTCATCTGTTGTTATAATTCCGGCAGATTTTGAATTAGTTTTTGTCTCATGAATAATGATTTTTTCTGTTAAAGATTTAAACAAAGATGAGTTCATCAATCCCTTCATTCTTTCTTCATTAAACTTTGATTTGAAAATCATGTTTTTATGAATCAACTTAAGAAATTGAGTCGAAGGACTTATCATTTCTTTAAAAAATGTGTTTTCAAAATCATCAATAAAAACAGACTCTTGTGCCTTTGTTATAATGTTGCTTACATCAATAATTCGGGCATCAAAGTCTAATAACCCTTCAATGTCATCGTTGGTATAATTTTCAATATCAAACACAAAGAATGGTTTAGAATCCATTGTATTCGTCAACGCTACGTCTGAGTAAAAGCGATATTCCTTGCCATTGGTTAAAATTGCAATTTTAGAATTTTTTGCATTTTGGAAATACCCACTTAATTGCCCCGCTTCTTTATCAGTTAATTTACTAGTAAGTTTTTTACACTCAATTATGATAAAATCCTTTCTATTAAGTTTGATAGCGTAGTCAACTTTATTGCTCACTCTCTCACCAAAGTCAGCTTCAAATTCTGGGATTAAGGCTTCATGACCAAAGTTTAAAAGCATAAAGAATGGATCAATTAAAAATTTCTTTGTTTGCGCCTCGTTGGCACAATTTTCAGCCTTTTGTTCAAAATTGAAGTTCTCTATAGATTTCTTTAAAAAGTTGAAGGCTTGTTTTCTATTGATATTTGACATTGTTTTTGTTTTAACGGGTTAAAATTAGAAAAATATTTCGTTTAAATATTCAAAGGCAATAATAACCCATAGCAATCTTCATTCTGTAATATGGCGTTTTCTTCGCTCATTCTTAATTTTAATAGCAATAGCTCGCTAATCAAAACGGGAGAAGTTGTAGAATAGGTTTTGCAAAGTGTGATGTGATGTGTGAGCACACTTTATCCAAAACTTTCTGACTTTATATTTTTCAATACCTATACTTGTAGATGCTAAATTATAAATCCCTACTTTTATTTATATCCTTGCTTCCAATCAATAATGCTTTTGGGCAAGTCAATAATCGTGATATTCTAAGCTATAATGATTTAAAAACCACAAATTGGTCTGGAAATGTCAATACTTACAAAACAAAAAATGGTGCGTCTATCAGTGTAGGTGACGAGCTTATCTTAGGAAGAGCATATAATTTTGGAGAATATCGTTGGGTTTACGAATTGATTGACAATAAGAAACAGCCATTAAACGAACGGAAGAAGGTTGGTCAATATCCGTTGGCAATTAATCGAATTGAAATTAGTGGCAGAAAGGTACTTGTCTATTTAAATAATCCAAAAGACAATAGTGCTGATTTAGTTGTTGACGACTTAGAAAAAGCAATTAAAAATTTAGAGATAACTAATAGTATGTCAAGTAAAACATTCCCAGCTATTATTAAGGGTGATACCGTAGGTTACTATTCACACAATGGTGAAGAGGTCGTTCTGTTAGAGGAAGTTCCCGATTCAACCTTGGAGAGACTCTATGGCAATTCTAAACTCAGGATAACCAAATTATATAGTGTAAGTTCGGTTAGCTCCGAAGATTTAAGATACAGCAATTTAAGCGAGTCTAACGGAACGGCTTCATTCTATCTTAAACGAGCAGGGAAGTTAAAGAATGCCTCTATTGCTTTAGCAGCTATATCTGCGACTATAGCTATTGTACCTTCAGACCCAGACTCACCAAACATTGATAAAAATCAAAAATCAAAAACGATTGTATCCGTAATTGGCGGTGTGGCTTCGCTTATTCTTAATGTTGTAGGGAATAGCTCACTAATCAAAGCTGGAGAAGCTTTAGAGTAATTTTATTCAAACCATCTAACTATACAATGGAACGAAAATTAGTAACTCTCAAAAACAGTATAATCTTAAATTGTAAGGGTATCTTTAACAATAAGGGGAGCTATGTAATTTTAGACACTGAAACAACTGGACTTGGTAAGAATGACGTTATACTCCAGATTGGTTTGATAGATTTAGACGGGAATATATTAATGGACACCTTAATTAGACCATCAAAAAGAAAGCGTTTTAGTGCTGAAGCGACTGCTATTCACGGTTTGTCAATGGACTCAGTAAAGAATGCTCCAACCTTTATTGAGATATATTCGGAGTTTAAGAAACTTATAGGAACAAGGGAACTACTAATCTACAACGCTCCATACGACTCTCGACTGTTAGACCAAACCGCAGAACAAGACGGATTTGAATTGGATGCCTTTAATGCGACTTGTGTGATGAATCTATACAGTGGTTATGTTGGCGGATGGAATAATTATCATAACAGCATTAAATGGCAGAGGCTGCCTGGTGGAGACCATACTGCTGTAGGAGATTGTCTGGCAACCCTTGAAGTCATAAAAAAAATGGCAGATTCTGAAATTCAGAAACTTCCAAAAGGATGGTGGGAGTTTTGGAAGAATTAAAATAATCTTTTATAACTCGCTCGCAAACCGATACCTACACCGATACCCTAAGGCACAAAAAAAACCGGAACACTGTACATCAATGCGGAATATCAGATTACTCCATCTATTTCAATAACCCAAATCCTAGGATATTTTTGTAATGCTTGATAAAAGTAATAATCAAATTGTGGACTAATAGCAGACGAAAACAGAAAACAAAAAAAACACAATCAACTGTAAATTAGATGATTATGCTTTTTAGAAGTGGAGCTGCCGGGAGTCGAACCCGGGTCCGAATCGGAATAGAGTTGCGCTTTCTACACGTGTAGTTTTGCTTGATTTTCGAGACAGGCCAGGTGCATTACAAACCCAAACTATCCTTATCCTACGTTATAAATTTTGGCTTGGTAGAAATACACCAAAATTATCTCAGATTATCGACCGCCTGTTATCCCTCGTATCCGAGACATGACTTGGGCAAGCGGATGGCAATTGCTTAGTCTCTAAGACTACGCAGCCATGGCAAAGTTAGACTCGCCGTTTACGTTGTTGAAAGCGATATTTAAGAGCATACCCTCAAGCTCTACGTGCTTACACATCTATTGGCCAACCCGTCAAAAGCCAGAACAGCCCCAGATTAGTTGATTGTGCTACAATTAAAAGTGTAACCTCTTAAAAGCAGCATGCAAAAATACAGTCATTCGTCCCATTTACACTATTAATACTGAGACTTAATCCATTTTAACACAGTCTACCGTTTCAAAATAGTACATTCGCCTTGTGAAGAAGTTATTAGTTGCCCTGTTTTGTGTGTTTGCATTTGTGCAATGTAGACCTACACTTTATTCGGTAAGTCAATTGCCTACACAATTTATCGAAATAGGATCCTACGGTGGTTTTGCAGGTACTACAACTTCTTACTATATACTACCTAACGGTCAGCAGTTTATGACTTCAGGAACCATAGGCTCGCCGCTCGCAAGCAACGAGATTGCCCCTGTTACAGCCAAAGTCTATAAGGCGATGTGCTCTCGTTTAGACGCTATACGTTTTAATCAATTATCAGGTAACGAAGTGGGAAACATGACGTATTTCGTGAGACGCAAAACCAACAAATCAGATCATAAAATGCAGTGGAGTTCTATGGATAGTGGACCTCCAGAGCTTGTTTCGTTTTATAATGATGCCTTAACTACTATCAAACCACAGGCTATAAATTGAGCCAAAAAATATCATGAAGTGCCGAAAGCGGCAATTTGTATCACCCTAATAATCCCTTAAAAAATAAAAAATCACATGAAAATAGGCTTAATACGAGAATGGAAAGTGCCGGCAGACAAGAGAGTAGCACTTACACCTGCTCTGTGTTCCGAGTTTAAAAACCGCTACCCACACGTAGAGCTGGTAGTCGAGTCTTCGTTAGACCGAACATTCACCGATCAAGAATATGCTGCTGCTGGGGTTATGGTAGTTTCAGACATGAGTGATTGCGATATTTTATTGGGTATTAAAGAAGTGCCCGTAGACAAACTCATCCCGAATAAAACGTACTTGTTTTTTTCGCACACGATAAAGGAGCAGGCTTACAACAAGAAACTGTTACAAGAAATAGTAACCAAAAAAATTACGCTTATAGATTACGAACCCCTAACTTGGACTGGCGGCGGACGTATTCTTGGTTTTGGTAAATGGGCAGGCATAGTGGGAGCATATAATGCTTTCTTAACCTATGGAAAAAAAACAGGTGAGTATGAACTACCACCTGCTTATGTTACCAATGATTATCAAAAATCAATGGAGTTATTAAGTCAGCTCGATTTGCGAAGAACGCGTCTGGTATTTACCGGAAACGGTCGTGTTGCAGATGGCATACGTGAGGTCTTAGATCTCATGAAAATAAAAGAGGTTTCGCCACAGGAGTTTATTTCGCAGCCGCCTACTGGAGCTTATTTCACGCAACTTACCAGCTGGGATTTGTATCACCGTAAGGATGGAGGCTCGTGGCAATTAGGCCATTTTTACGATTATCATACCGAGTATTGCTGTGAGTTTGATAACTTTTTGGCGCACTCAGATATTCTCATTAATGGTATGTATTGGGAAGATGACATTGCACCCTTATTCGAAAAAAAAGACACCCAACTTCCCAATTTCAATATCAAGGTAATAGCAGACATTACTTGCGATGTAGAAGGAAGTGTACCCATTACCATGAAGGCTACCGATATTTACGATCCTACATTTGGGTGGAGTAAAAGCGAGCAAAAGATGGTTGCTCCGTTTGGCGAAGAGACTATAGATGTAATGGCGGTTACCAACTTGCCTACCGAAATGCCTAAAAATGCAAGTGAAGAATTCGGCAATTTACTGCTTGAACATATTATGCCTTTACTGGTGAATGGCGATCAAGATGAAATCTTAAAACGGGCTAGAATTACCCAAAACGGTGAACTTACCGAAGAGTACCTGTATTTAAAAGATTACGTAAATAGTAAATAAACAATCTAAAGAATTTAATATCATTGTCGTTTAAATGCGAGTAATTACCTTCTTCACTCACGAGTTGAAGAGCATGCAACAGTTCTATAAAATAATAGGTATGGCTGCGCTCTTACTTTTGAGTACGAATGCTATCGCTCAACAGTCCTATACCTTATCAGGCTACGTAAAAGAAGTGGGTAGTGGGGAATTACTATTGGGTGTTTCTATTTACACCAGCAATAAAAGTGCGGGTACGGTTTCCAATAATTTTGGTTACTACGCATTACAGTTGCCCGCAGGCAAGCATACGGTGGTTTACCATTTTATAGGTTACAAACCCTTAGTTCAAGTAGTGGACATTACAGCAGATAAAGTCTTATCTGTTACCTTGAGCGATGCTCAAACAGATATCGGAGAGGTTGTGGTGAAAGGGAGTAGAACCCAAAAAAATGTTAGTGAAGATGTGCAAATGAGCACAATCGAAATTCCGATTAAAACAATCAAAGACATTCCGGCATTAATGGGTGAAAAGGATGTGCTGAAGGTACTGCAGCTTATGCCAGGAGTGCAAAGTGGCAGCGAAGGACAAAGTGGTCTCTATGTACGAGGCGGTGGTCCTGATCAAAATCTAATCATACTTGACGGTGCGACGGTGTATAATGCCCAACATCTTTTCGGATTTTTTTCATTATTTAATGGAGATGCGCTGCGCAGTGTAGAACTGATAAAAGGTGGCTTTCCTGCCGAATATGGAGGTAGACTTTCTTCTGTTATCGACATGAATATGAAAGACGGCAATAAGCAAAAGTACACTGGTGAGTTAGGTATAGGTGTTATATCTTCTAAAGGCTTACTTGAAGGCCCGTTTGCCAAGGGTAAAGGGTCTTTTATTGTTTCCGGAAGACGCACGTATATTGATGCATTAGCACAACCCATAATCCTAGCCGCTAATAATGGGAACACTGCAGGTTATTTTTTTTATGACTTAAATGCAAAAGCTAATTACGAAATCAATGCGAATAACAGAGTGTACCTAAGTGGCTATTTCGGCAGAGATAAGTTTTACGCCAATTTCAACGAAAAATCAGATAATAGCACGTATAAAAGCAAAACGAGTTTTGGATGGGGAAATGCCACAGGAACGGCCCGATGGAATCACATTATCAGTCCTAAATTATTTTCAAATACATCTGTAGTCTCTAGTTTTTATGAATTGGCTATTAAAGCAGAAGAATTAAATAATGATACTTCTCAGTTTGCCTTGAGGTATGGTTCTGGAATACAGGATTACAGTTTAAAACAAGATTTTGATTGGTATGCAAACAATAATCACAAAGTGAAATACGGATTTGTAGCCACACAACATACGTTTACCCCAGACGCTTTGGTACTCACAAGTGCTTTTTTTGATGAGAGTATCAATAGGAAGACCATCTATAAATCTATAGAAACAGGCAGCTATATTCAAGACGAATGGAAGATTAGCCAACGAATGAAAACCTTAGTTGGCTTGCGATTGAGTACCTTTACTTCCGAAGACAAAACCTATGCAAATCCAGAACCAAGGGTGGCGATTTCGTATAATTTAAAGCAAGATTTAGCCCTTAAAGCATCTTATGCTACGATGAACCAGTATGTTCATTTACTGAGTAATAGCGGTGTGGGATTGCCTACGGATTTATGGGTGCCTGCCACCAATAGGGTTAAACCGCAAAATAGTCAGCAGGTAGCTGCAGGGGTTGCCAAAGATTTTGAAAAGTTAAATTTCAGCGTCACAGCAGAAGGGTATTACAAAACCATGAATAATATAATTGGCTACAAAGAAGGGGCGTCCTTCTTAGCTATTCAAGATGGTGCAGAAGGGGCTGAATCTATTTCATGGGAAAATAATATCACCTCTGGACAAGGTGTAAGTTACGGTGGTGAGCTTTTAGTTCAACGTAAACAAGGTAAGCTTACAGGTTGGGTAGGATACACGCTATCCTGGACTACGCAACAGTTTGACGAGCTAAATAATGGACAAAAATTTTATGCGCGGTATGATCGACGTCATGATATTTCGGTTGTGGGGATATATGAATTAAAAGAAAACGTAACGTTCTCTGCTACGTGGGTATATGGCACAGGAAACGCCATAACCTTGCCACTTAGCACCTATGAACTAGGTTCGCTTAGCACAATTAATTACGGACAAGATTTTGGATTTTACCCAACAGGAACAGAGTATACGGCCAGAAATGATTTTAGAATGCGGGCGTATCATCGTGCAGATATTGGTGTACAGGTAAGTAAAGTGGCAAAAAGAGGTGTTCGCACGTGGGAGTTTAGTGCCTATAACTTGTACAATCGTAAAAATCCATTTTATTATACCATTGGTCCTGAGAAACAATTTGATCCAGATAGTAAACAAGTCCTGAAGCAAATAAGTCTATTTCCTATCTTACCTTCTATCAGCTGGAACTACACATTTAACTAAATCATGAAAAATTTTTGGATATACACAGCGTTAATTCTTAGCATAACATCGTGTCAAACCGTTCTAGAAAATGTACCGATACCGGAGATTCCTCAAAAAGCGGTAGTCTTTGGTAATATCGAAGTAGATGGACAATATCATTCATTTCGCATTACCAAAAGTAAGCCCATCTTGAATGCGTCTGAATCGAATGAGTACGATGTTATAACGGATGCGGATGTAACAGTTTCCAGCGGTGCAAATACCTATACGTTTAACTACAGTAAAGTGGAAGAGCTATATGAATACTTCGGCAAACTGAATCTAACGGCGGGTGAGGCAATCTTGCAGGTGGTTACACCAACCTTAGGAACTTTAACTTCTAAGGTGGAAGTGCCAGAAGCCATTGGAGCTTTTGACTTAAAAGTAGATTCCATTGTAAGGGATTATGAAGTACAGTACAATATACTCTTTACGTTCCCGGCGCGTGATGTGCCTCAGTATTTTAGATTGGAAGGATTTACAGGTTACGCCAGCGATACCTTCCCAGCACATGCCACCAATGAGTATTTTACCAACGAAGAGAATTTAGATCTTCCCATAAAATTAAAATCTAGTCTATATAAATGGAAAGATGATCAGGGAGGAAGCGCAGATTTATTTGTGAATGTAACTAGAATTTCGAAGGAGTATTACACGTACGGCAAAGCACTGCAAACCTACAATCCCGATAATCCATTTGCAGAACCAAAACCTTTGCCCAATAATATAACTGGAGGATTAGGGCTGTTTGCCATTACCAGAACCATTCGCGTAAAAATAGAATAAACAGTTAAAACACGGGATACAAAAAAGGCGGAGCTTTAGCTCCGCCTTTTTTGTTAATGTATCTTTTGGGCTATTGTAAATTGTACCTAAGTGTTACCCCAAAGTCTGTTAATGCCGATGGGAATGAGTTACTAGTAGCCGGATTATTTGCATTTCGATTATAGAACATTCTAAAATTAAGAGCTTCACTTATCTTGTAATCTATGGATGGTCTTATACTTACTGTTTTTATACCGCCCGTAGGGATATAGGAGTCTTTGCCAGGTCCGTTACCATCAATAATTCTAACAACCGTAATACCATCGCGAATAGAGAAGTCAAAACGGATGTTGAGATCATTACGAAGTAATATATTTTTTCCGTCTAGCTTGATGGGTAAGCGAACACCTGAAGCTCGGTAACCAGCGCCTATTACAAATTCTTTGTTACGCATTTCTACCATAGTTCGCGTAATTAGGTTCATTTGTAAATTACGGTCGGTTTTATATTCAAACTTGGCGCTTATTCCTTCTTTGGTGGTTATATCTACACCAATAAGTGGGGTAAGTCTTTCTATGATAGAAACTCCACTGTTGTACTGGTATTGTGTTGCTATATCGTGTCCTACGGTAAGAGAATCTTTCCCATAATCTTGTGGTCTTTGGTAAGTGCCTATATTTAAGGTAGAACTGTAGCCGTGGGTGATAGAGATATTACTAAAAA
>CAMDCQ010000080.1 GCA_945890595.1 Chitinophaga pinensis | reverse complement strand
GCTTCGTATGAAGTTCAGTGGTAAAATCGCCACCTTCGCCAAGCCGCAAACCGTTACAAGCCATTATAAAAGACAGACCGAGCATAAAATGAAAGACTATTTTAAATTACAATATGTAATGACAAATCGAAAGATTAAGGAAGCAAGACTTAATCCTCTTTTAGGCTATCTTTTGGCTTTAACTGCATTTGTTTTGCTTTCAGAATACATTTTCCATAAGACAGAGTTTGCCAAATACCTAGTAATCTTGACTTGTCTTAGCTTACAATTCAAACTTTCTGAAAAAAACAGAACGGATTTTTTGCTGTCAACTTTCGGAGATAAATCAAAAATGAGAATAAGGGTTATCGAAAACTTTATCGTTTGCATACCTTTTATTTCTATTCTATTATACAAAAGTTTCCTCTTTGAAGCCAGTATTCTTTTTTTGTGTTCGATTATTCTTGCCTTATTCTCTTTTCACTCCAATTTCAATCTAACAATCCCAACGCCATTTTCTAAAAGACCATTTGAATTTTCGACAGGTTTCAGAAAGACCTTTTTGATATTTCCAATTGCCTATGCTTTGACTTTTATTGCTATAAATGTTGACAATCTAAATTTGGGAATTTTCGCATTTTTATTAGTTTTCTTAACCTCTTTAAGTTACTATTCTAAACCTGAGCAAGAATATTATGTTTGGGTTCACGCAGAAACGCCCAAAGCTTTTTTAAAAAACAAAGTTTTTAATGCATCTAAAAACGCTACTCTTATAGCTATTCCAATCCTATTTAGTCTTTTGATATTTTATCCAAGTGAATTTGAATTGATTTTAATCTTTTTCTTGATTGGACTTTTGTTTCTTTGGACTGTAATTCTTGCTAAATATTCAGCATATCCAGGAAAGATGAATTTACCAGAAGGAATGATAATTGCATTTAGCATTTACTTTCCGCCTTTATTATTGGCTATCATTCCGTTTTTTTATACAAAGTCTATTAGTAAGCTAAAATATATATTGAATGATTAAAATTAATGGACTAAGCAAAAGTTACGGTAATAACGAAGTTTTGAAAAACATTTCAATGGAGTTTTCAAAAGGAAAAGCTTATGGAATTGTTGGCGAAAACGGAGCAGGAAAAACAACACTATTTAGATGTATTGCAGGTTTAGAAAGTTATAATGGAGAAATAATTTCCGACACTACCCCTTTAAAAAATCATTTAGGATTGCTTTTGACAGACCCTTTCTTCTTCTCAAAGATAACAGGCAAAGAATACATCAGACTACTTTGTAATGCACGTGGTAAGACAAGTTTAGAATTTGACAGTAAGAATATTTTTGACTTACCGCTCAATCAATACGCATCAACATACTCAACAGGAATGAAGAAGAAATTAGCAATCACCGCTATTCTCCTTCAAGAAAACGAATACTTTATCCTTGACGAACCTTTTAATGGGGTTGATATTCAAAGCAATATCATATTGACAGAAATAATTTTGAAGCTAAAAGAGCTGAATAAAATAGTAATAATTTCATCACATATTTTTTCAACGCTCAGCGACACTTGTGACGAAATACATCTTTTGAGAAAAGGAGAACAAATTAAATCAGTTCAAAAGTCCGAATTTAAAAACTTAGAACAAGAAATGAAAGAAATTATAATTGGAAACCGAATTGAAAAACTTGAACTTAAATAGAATAACGGCTTGTAACACGGGTTTGGTAAAAGTGGCCGTTCAGTGCTCCGCAGACATATTTATCGTTAATCAAACATTAGTTTTTCAAATCAAGTTTTGTGGTAAAAGTCCCGCCCTTAGGTTAGCTGCCAAACGTTAGGCTTCATTAAAATATACAAGGGTAATAATTACACTCGAACTATAAATACGGGTAATTTATTGCTAGATTTACACTCATAATTAATATAAGTGTAAATACTACCTTCGTTTAAGATGATGAAAGAAAGAAAGATCAAACAGTTTTTAACCTATTACTTGGTATTCGTCGGTATATCTTACCTACTCACATTTGTGCTGGAAGGTTTTTTAAGTAAAACCCAATGGATAGGGCCGCTTGTTGTAGGTTTAATATTCGCCGCTGGTATTTCCTTTGCAAATCGGCATAAAGAATGACGGCTAAGCCAAGAAAAAGAATTGCTAAATTATACTTTCAACAGTCTGATTTGGGTTAAGCTTTCTTGGTAATTAGCGAATCCCTTTACTACTAGAATGAGATGTGTTTTGCCTTGCTTAAAACTAAAATGAGAGGGTAAAGTGTTAATTTTTGCCAGTATGTTGGTAAAGGTTTTGGCCTGGTAAAATTGCTCTCCTAAGTCATTGTTAAAGTAAAGATGGACCTCTTCTCCGTTGGTTTTTACTTTTTCGGCAAATATGTTTTGCGCTGCTATTTTAAACCGAACACTTAGAATAAGATTACTCACTGCTTTGGGCAAACTACCAAATCTATCCACTATTTGAAGCGAATATTTTTCTAGCTCTTCTTCGTCATCCAACTCAGATAAGCGCGTATATATGTTAATGCGTTCGGCTACATTACTTATGAAATTTTCAGGTATTCGGGCATCAAAATCAGGTTCTACCGTGGCAGTTATGGCATAGTTTATGGCAGACTTACCTTCTTGCAATACTCCCTCAAATTCTTCTTCTTGGAGCTCTCTTATCGCCTCATCTAGTATTTTGTGGTACATGCTAAATCCTATTTCAGATATAAATCCACTTTGCTCTGCGCCCAGAAGATTTCCGGCACCACGTATATCCAAATCTCGCATGGCTACATTAAATCCAGACCCTAAGTCAGAAAATTCTTCTATCGCTTGTAGCCTTCGTTTGCCATCATCTGGTAGGGAGTGTACAGGCGGTGCCAATAGATAACAATAGGCTTTTACGTTGCTACGACCTACTCTACCCCGCATTTGATGTAGGTCAGATAACCCAAACATGTGGGCGTTGTTTATGATAATGGTATTGGCATTGGGTATATCGAGTCCACTTTCTATAATGGTAGTGGCCACTAGCACGTCATACTCACCTTCTATAAATTGTACCATTACCTGCTCTAAGTCGTCACCTTTCATTTGTCCGTGACCTACTATTACACGAGCGTGCGGCACCAGGTTGCGTATGCGTTGCGCTACTTCTCCAATGTCTTTTACGCGATTATGAATCATAAATGCTTGACCCCCACGGGCAATCTCGTTGCTTATAGATTCTTGTATTATCTCATCGTTCCATACCTGCACCTCTGTTTGTACCGGCCTTCTGTTGGGCGGAGGTGTTTGAATAATACTCAAATCTCTAGCCCCCATGAGCGAAAAATGAAGCGTTCTAGGTATAGGCGTAGCGGTAAGGGTTAGCGTATCTACATTCGCCTTAAATTCTTTGAGTCTTTCTTTTGCACTCACCCCAAATTTCTGTTCCTCGTCTATAATCAACAGGCCTAAATCATGAAATTTGGTTTTTTTACTTAGTATCTTATGGGTACCTATTATGATGTCTACCTTACCTTCTTCCAGGCTCTTTAGCGTTTTTGCTTGTTGTGCGGCAGTTCTAAATCTATTGATATAATCTACATTACACGGGAAGTCTCGCAGCCTATCCCTAAAGGTATGGTAATGCTGCTGGGCTAAAATAGTGGTAGGCACTAAAATCGCAACTTGCTTACTGTCGGTTACCGCCTTAAAGGCTGCACGTACGGCTATCTCGGTTTTCCCAAATCCCACGTCTCCACAAATAAGGCGATCCATTGGGTTAGGACCTTCCATATCCTTTTTAAAATCTTCGGTGGCTTTGGCTTGATCTGGCGTGTCTTCGTATAAAAAACTAGCTTCTAGTTCTGTTTGTAAGTAGGTGTCTGGCGTAAACTGATACCCCTGTTCGGCTTTTCTCTTGGCATATAGTTTTATCAGGTCACGGGCAATGTCTTTGACTTGCGCTTTGGTTTTGCGTTTTAAATTACTCCAAGCATCACTACCCAGCTTATTGATTTTGGGTTCGGTACCGTCTTTTCCTTTGTACTTCGAAATTTTGTAAAGCGAGCCAATATTTACGTACAATAAATCGCCGTTTTTGTATTCTATTCTAACGGCATCCTGCATTTTGCCGCCCATTTCAAGTCGTTGCAGACCTTTAAATTGACCAATGCCGTGGTCTATATGCACGACGTAATCTCCTGGGTTAAGGTCTTGTAATTCTTTGAGAGATATAGCACCCGAAGTAGAAACCGACTTACCCGATTTTGCAAGATAAAAACGATTAAATATTTGATGCTCGGTATAGGCGGCTATTTTTAAATCGTGATCAATAAAGCCCTCACTCAAACTTTTGTAAACAGGCTGTATGGTATAGCCAGATTCTAGGTCGTCAAAAATGCTCTCTAACCGCTCTATTTGCTTGGCACTTTCAGAGAAAATAAGCGTAGTGTATTTTTTAGCTTCAAGAGATTTAAGCGTATCTATGAGTAGATTAAAATTCTTATTAACAGGAGGTTGCGGTACTTGATTAAACTTTAGCTTTACAGTAGGTCTAAAGAATGTTTGACTACTAAATTCGATAACGGGCTTTTTTTGAAGCTGGTTAGCAATGGATGCCTCGTCAAAATATAAATCAGTAGGATTGTGCTCATCCGTGCTTTTTTCTTTGGCTTTTTCCCATCCTTTTTCAAGCTTGGCAAAAAGATAGGGTAGGTCATAAGCGCATACAATGGGGCGTTTGCCTAAGTATTCAAAAATGTCAGTGTGGCCGTTTTCTCTTCCGCTTTCTTGCACGTTAGGCACTACCGTAGCGCGCACGAGTTTACGAGTGCTCAGTTGACTAATAGGGTCAAACTCACGAATGCTTTCTATGGTACGACCATCTAATTCAAGTCTGAATGGCAAGTCGCTGGCATATGAAAATAAATCAATAATACCGCCGCGTATAGAAAACTGACCTGGCTCATACACAAAGTCTTCTCTGTAAAAAGCGTATTCATTTAATATTTCAATCAAAAAATCCAGATCAACTTCTTCGCCTACTTTGAAGGTGATTTTACTTTTCTGAAAGGTTTCTTGCTGTACTATTTTTTCGACGAATGCTTCCGGGTACGTTACGACTATTTTTGCTTCATCTAAGTCTGAAAGTGCATCTAATACGCTGGCTTTACTTTGTATTTTAGTGCTTTCGGGTATGGTAAGGTCAAAACTCCTACGGAAAGAATCCTTCCATAAAAAGACATAGTTATGGTCGGTAAATACCTGCAAATCGGTGTAAACGTATTCGGCATGTTCTTGGTCATTGCATAAAATAAGCAAGCTTCTGTCGGTATGTTTTTGCAAGTGCGCAAAGAGGACAGATTTAAAGGAACCTATACTGTTTTGTATACCAAATCGGGTTTTACCGGCCGCGAGTTCCCGCTCCAATTCTTGTAAAATTGGATATTCATTAAATTGTTGTACGAATTCTCTACTGTTCATTAGAGGGCTGCGAAATTAACTTTTTAGTGGGCTCTGTCTACAGAAAGAAGTGCATTATTTCGAGGGAGTTAGCGTGAAAAATAGCGCCTTCCTTTTTTACCTAAAAAAAGGATGTCAATCCAAACCGCTTTTCTATTTTTGCCATAACATAAAATTCATGTTAAAACATTCTTATCTAAGCAATGCAGATGTAGATGCTACCGAGCATTTATACCAACAATACAAAGCAGATAAATCATCCGTAGATGAAAGCTGGCAACGGTTTTTTGAAGGTTTTGACCTAGCTTACGGCGATCTAGGACTAAATGATGGAGAAGGGTCTTCTTCAGCGCAAGGCCAGACCGAAGTTTCAGGTTGGATGCTCAAGGAAATAAATGTTCTTAATCTTATCAATAGCGGATACCGTACGCGTGGACATTTTTTTACCAAAACAAATCCGGTAAGAGAACGCAGAACGTACACGCCTGATCTGTCTATTGAGAACTTTGGTTTAGAGCAAGCTGATTTAGATAAGACCTTTAATGCAGGTGTAACGCTAGGCATTGGGCCAGCTAAACTTAGGGATATTATAGCACATTGCGAAGCAACGTACTGTCAAAGCATTGGAGTTGAGTACATGTACATGGCTGATCCTAAGCGCATAGAATGGTTACAAAGCCGTATGGAGCAACGTAAAAATCAGCCTGATTTTACGATTGAACAGAAAAAACTAACCTTAGCGAAACTAAATAGAGCAGTTGCTTTTGAAAACTTCTTGCATACCAAATATGTAGGTCAAAAACGATTTTCACTGGAAGGTTTAGAAACCTTAATACCCGCTTTAGATTCTGTCATAGAATTGGGCGCTAGTCACGGTGTAGAAGAGTTTGTAATAGGTATGGCGCATAGAGGAAGATTAAATGTACTAGCCAACATTATGCAAAAAAGTTATGCTGAAATTTTTAATGAGTTTGAAGGTAAAGCATACGCAGATTCTATTTTTGAAGGGGATGTAAAATACCACTTAGGCTATACCAGCATGGTAGAAACAAGCTTAGGTAAAAAGGTAAAACTTAACCTGTGTCCAAACCCAAGTCATCTAGAAGCGGTAAATCCAGTAGTACAAGGAATTACAAGAGCTAAGCTAGATCGTAAATACGGAAATGATTTAAGTAAAATAACCCCTATTTTAATACATGGAGACGCGGCTATAGCAGGTCAAGGTATTGTGTATGAGGTGCTTCAAATGGCTGGTTTAGAATCGTACAATGTAGGCGGTATCGTGCATATTGTAACCAATAATCAGATTGGTTTCACGACGAATTACACAGACGGAAGGACGTCTATTTACTGTACTGATGTTGCAAAGACAACCAAGTGCCCTGTTTTTCATGTAAATGGAGACGATGTAGAGGCACTTATTTATATCATGAAGTTGGCCCTAGAATTTAGACAAACCTTTAATACAGACGTGTTTGTTGATATTTTAGGCTACCGTAAATATGGACACAATGAGGGTGATGAGCCTAAGTTTACGCAACCTTCACTCTACAAAGCGATTGCTAAACACGCCAATCCACGTGAAATTTATGCCGAAAAATTGAGTGCGCAAGGGAACATTGAAGCCAATTTGGCCAAAATAATGGAGGATGAATTCAAAGAACTTTTGCAAAAAGACTTAGAAGATGTGCGTGCAAATGTGCAACCCATAAATAACAACTTACCTAGGAATACATGGAGTAAATTAAAGTCAGGTACCAAAGAGGATTTTGAAAAGGCAGTTAAAACGGCTGTTAGCGCAAAAGAACTGCTTACAGTGGCTAAAGCAATAAGTGATATTCCGTCTAAATTCTTACCGATTAAAAAAGTAACCAAGCTTTACGAAGATCGCCAAAAAATGATAGAAGATGGTGTCTACGACTGGGCAATGGGTGAGCTTATGGCCTATGGAACATTGGTGCAAGAAGGTCATGCGGTGCGTGTAAGTGGTCAAGATGTGGAGCGTGGTACGTTCTCACACAGACATGCGGTGGTAAAAACAGAAGATGGAGACGAAGAATACGTTCCGTTAGATAATATTTCTGACAAACAAGCCAGATTTGAAATCTACAATTCGCTTCTATCGGAATATGCGGTACTTGGTTTTGAGTATGGCTATTCAATGACTTCTCCTAATGGATTAACTATTTGGGAAGCTCAGTTTGGTGATTTTAGTAACGGTTGCCAAGTGATGATAGACCAGTTTATTGCCAGTGGAGAAACCAAATGGGGAAGATTTAGTGGTTTAACTATGTTATTGCCGCACGGATATGAAGGACAAGGACCGGAGCACAGTAGTGCCCGCTTAGAAAGATACTTACAGTTGTGTGCTGCGGCTAATATGCAGGTAATGAATATTACTACTCCTGCCAATTTATTTCATGCATTTAGAAGACAAGTAAAAAGAGATTTCCGTAAGCCTCTGGTAATCATGAGTCCAAAGAGCTTACTTCGTCATCCATTGGCAGTAAGTACTACGGATGATTTTACCAAAGGTGCTTTTCAAGAGTTAATAGACGATAACTACGTTGATACAAAAAGTGTGAAACGTGTAAATCTGTGTACCGGTAAAATCTATTACGATTTGCTTGATAGACAGCAAACAGATAAGCGTAAAGATGTGGCAATTGTGCGTTTAGAACAAATTTACCCAATGCCAGAAACGCAGATGGAGGCATTGTTTAAAAAATATCCAAATGCGCAATTCTGTTGGGTACAAGAGGAGCCAAAGAACATGGGAGCGTGGATGCATATATTGCGTTACGATTGGGCAAGAGGGTTTAAAGAAATCACCAGAAAGAGCAGTGCGAGCCCAGCTACTGGATACTCATCTGTGCACAAAAAAGAGCAAGAGGCTATCGTAGCTGAAGCATTTAACGTTTAGTTGCTAAAGGATACATTCAGGTAATTGGGTGTAGAAATTCCATTTATTTTTGGTAAACGGTGAGTTTCTGCGCTTACTTCACCTTAAATTCTGTGTGACAGTCAAAACACCAAGATTGCAGCTAAGGAGGTTTTAAATCTTCCCCTTGGTAAGTTCAAATTTGGTTGTAAGGAGATTGGCACGCTGATAACGCGTGATTTAGCTGATTCACACTGATATCTTATTTGCGATAATCTGCACAATCAGTGTTATCTGCGTTCTATATTTTGGTAACTATTACCGCAAGATTTAGCTGATTCATACTGATATCTTATCTGCGATAATCTGCACAATCAGTATTATCTGCGTTCTAATTTTTGGTAACTAGTACGGCAAGATTTAGCTGACTTACACTGATATCTTATCTGCGATAATCTGCACAATCAGTGTTATCTGCGTTCTAATTTTTGGTAACTATTACGGCAAGATTTAGCTGATTCACACTGATATCTTATCTACTTCAAAGTTCGAGTCCTATTTTTTATTGGAAAATATCTTCCTACGAATTTCTGGTTTCTTGCCAAAATTCATTAGTAATCCAACTTCTATTTCAGTAGCCTTAAGGTAGTTTATGAGTTGTAATTCATTTTCTTGTACCAAGACTTCACTTGCTTTTAACTCAATGATTACACATTCATTCACAATCAAATCTGCAAAATATTCTCCGACAATTATATCTTTATACGAAACATTTATTTGCTTTTGAGCCTCCACAAAGTAGTTCCTGTTCTTTAGCTCAAGGTACATGGCATTTTGATAAACCTTTTCTAAAAATCCAAAACCTAACTCATTATAGACCTCATAAAATACGCCTATCAATTCCTCAGTGAGTTTAGAGTGTAAATATTCTTGTGCCATAAAAAATCAGCGTTTATCTGCTAAATCAGCGTAATCTGCGTGCCAATAGTCTCTAAAGCTCATCCTCTTGATTACGTTTTTTTACCATGGTAAGAATAGTTGCCAAGGCTACCGTGTCTCCGGTTTCGTCATAAACGTCTACTAAAAATTTCACAATTCCTTTTGCAACGTCATCTTCTGATTTTTTTTCTTGGTTTACTTTTTCTTTCACAGTGAAACGCACACCAATTGTTGCTCCTGGATAAACGGGCTTGGTAAATCGGCATTCATCTAGTCCATAGTTTAAAAGAACAGGGCCTTTTTTAGCGTCCACAAAAAGTCCTGCAG
>CAMDCQ010000079.1 GCA_945890595.1 Chitinophaga pinensis | reverse complement strand
CATTAAATGGTCCAATGGGATATCCAATTGGTTTATTGCGTATCTAAACCAAATATCTATTCCTTTTTTTATAGTGTAACGGGTCAAAAGATAATACCGAAGACCTGAATAACCATGCGTAAACAGAGGGTAATCGTAAAGCGGGACTTGTTCAAAACTATAAATTCGATTATTGAAATTTTCTATGTTGCTGAACGCTATTCTTCCACTCAATTGAAGCTTACTTTTCATGGGCTTGTAAATAAAGTCTTGGTAAATCATGCTTCCGTAGGATCTCGAATTTGGTGTAGTAAAGATGCTAGACTCTATTCTACTCCTGAGCTCTATGCCTTTATTAAGGGTGTAATTAATATGAAAACGATGTCGTTGCGTAGTAGTGAATTGAAGCAAACTGGTTTGGGAAGCAGCGTATGAGAGTTGTTTTGTTTCTGTTCTGTATCGGTAATACGCTTGAAATACGTTATTGGGTTTATATTGGATCTCACTCCAAAAGTCAGAGCCTGAGCTTGGCGCATCTGTTGCAGACTTTAGCCATGGATTTTGAAATAAGTCATAATAACCCAATAAGTTAAATTGTCGTGATAATTTAGATTCAAATCCAACATATAATCCGTTTTCGTTTGCGGTAATACCGCTCTCTCCAAAACCAGTACTCTGCATAGTGATGAAGCTTTTGCCGTAATTTCGATATACCAGACTAATATCCAGCGGCTTTCCCAAGCTAATTAAGGCTCCATGCACTTGTGCAAAGCTGTTTTGATAACTGCTCATACTTATTTCCCCAAAAAGGTTAAGGTTACGATAAAGAAAATCATAATAAATGCCGTTTTTAAGGTATTGATTTCCTCTGAAATTAAATCGATTGTAAACCTGTGGTATTGGTTCTAATGGTTGATTTAGTCTTCTCAGGTAACTCACTGCTCCAATTTTTCCAAAAGGAAGACTGTACTCTTTAAATATCCCCGTTTGAAAGTCTTTAATAGCATCTTTATCAGTTAACTCGGAAGGAGTACGGTGTAATCCTCCATCTTCTTGAATATTGGTTGTAGAAATAAGATATCCTATACCTTCCAAATCATTGGAATCTGCAAGGTACACCCCATTGCCATCTAATTGTTTGTAGGATACAAAGGCTCCAACGGTGCTGCGGTTAAATTGATAAGTGGTTGCTATACCTCTTAAAAATGCATTCTCTCTCAAAGATCGGTATGCTCCAAAACCATTAAAATTACGCTTTGCATTGGTAATAATGCTTGACTTACCAAAGGCTATTCCTGTATTTAGCGTAAGACCTTGTCCAAAACTAGCTTGGTAATCGCCGAGCTGTAATGACTTAAGTTTACCAATATTTTTAAGCGAGAAATAATAGGAGAAAAAATCATATCCCAGAGGATTATTCCCATTTAGGAATGATTCGTAAGCATCTTTTTCCATATTGATGCCATAAGAAACGAGACGGCCATAGTCAAATCGATAACGTAAATTACTGTATACGCCAGAACCAAGATAATGATTCACAGTAAGGTCTGTTAAGGTATCTCTTATAAGCGCTCCTTTTTTTCTTGGCGAACTTGTTTCCGTTAGGGTTAAAAACTGATGAGAACCTTGTTCCCATATTTCTCGTACATCGCTTATTTTTAGGGTCTGTGTTTTTAAACTAATAAAAGGGATTATGGTTTTAATTACCTCAGTGCCAAAACTGGGCAAAACTTGGAGTTCATAAATACATATGAAATTCCCAAATGTTTTGCGGTGTTCTAGTATTTCTGATACTTGAAAACTAGAAAAAAAAGGAACAGCGAGCAGTTCACTGGCAGTCGCTTTGTTTAAATCAAGTGGATTTTGAAGGTAGATGACCAGGTCACTTGTGAATTGTTGGATGTCCACTTCGTCTGTTGTGTTTTCTATATATCGCTCGATAAATTCATTAATGAACTCGTTTTCTGTTTGGGCATTTAGCCTTGAAAAGCAAGCGACAATAAGTATAATTAAGCCTTTAAAACGCATGACCTAAATTAACGGAAGGTGAAAATCCAAGTTGATTATGATACGAAGCGGCAATATCTATTTTTAGATGGCTGGACTTCCATCCGAAACCCAATGCAACTAACTGATTTAGTCCAAATCCCCCTCTAAAGGTGTAGTGCTCTTTAGATAACTCAACACCCGCATGAATGGCTAATTTTCGATCTGTAGCTTGCACAGCATCAGCATATAATTCTATGTTATGTCCGAGTTTATAATTGGTGCCTAGCTTAAGTACACTGCCTATGCGTTCTTTTGGAATACGCGTCAACTCACTTCGGTTGGGATTGAAAATTTGAGTGCCAATAGTTAACTTTTCATTCACCTGAAAATAAAGTCCTGCATTAAAAGTTAAGGTGCTGCGTTTTTGATAATAGACATCTGTTGATGAAAAGTGATGGTAATTAAGGGCTACACCTGCCGAGATATCTTTATTTAGTTTTCGGGCAACGGCAACTTGCGCTTTTTGCTCGGTAAGCGATGCTAGAGGTGATACTTGGTAGGAAAATCCAATTGAAGTATTCTCTATCGAATGATGGTACACCGCCATAATAGAAGAGTAGTCAGATATACCAAATCTATTGGCCGCATTTAAGGAGAATTCCGCTTTAGAGAAGGCGAGGGCCGCTACATTATTCTCAATAGCAAACGCGTTTAAATAGGTAGACGATGCGCCACCTAGTGAAAGTGTAATAGCATTGTTAGCCAAGGGTAAATCAGCTATACATAAATTAGTTAATACACTCAGTAATAGTATTGTGCCAATTTTACGCACGAAATAACTGATAATAGGGTTTTAGAGTTCTTTTTTTAGTTGCGTTAAGAAAGCCTTGATACGCTCTAATTTTTCGATGACTTCAATATTAGCATCTACAATCTTAGAATCAGTTTTCAATTTGTCCTTAGCGCCTTGCAATGTATAACCGTTTTCTTTAACTAAATAATAAATTTTTTTAATTTCATCTATGTCTTTAGTGCTGTAAAATCGGGTGCCCTTCGGATTACGTCTAGGTTTTATACTCGGGAATTCACTTTCCCAATAGCGTAATAATGATGCAGTTACATCAAAATGTGAAGAGACTTCAGAAATACCGTAGAATAATTTGCCCTCCTTTAAGGCCATTAATCAAATGACTGGTTGGGATTTGAAGATAATTTTAAAATTTCCTCGTATTGTGCACTGCTAATATCGTTATAGAAATAACCAACTGGATTTACTTCTACGCCGTTTTTAGCAACTTCATAATGAAGGTGTGCTCCAGTAGATTTTCCTGTGCTACCCACAAGACCTATCAACTGACCACGGGTAACTTTTTGTCCCGGTCTAACATTTATACGGCTCATGTGTCCGTATAATGTAGTGTAGCCGTAACCGTGATTAATAATCACATGTGTTCCGTAACCCCATCGCGCATATTCTACTTTTCGTATCACGCCATCACCTGTAGCATATATTTTGGTGCCTTTAGGAGCAGTGAAATCAATACCTTTATGCATTTTTCGCGTTCTGTAAATGGGGTCAATTCTATACCCGAATCCGGATGCAATACGTCGAAGTTTTTTGTTAGGAATAGGTTGAATGGCAGGTATAGAAGCAAGCATTTTACTTTTGTTTTGTGCCATTGAGATTAACTTTTTGTAAGAATCTTCTTGCACTTTATACTGTGCAGACATGTCATCTAACTTTTTATGAAGTTCTTTGAAACGTGAACCATTTTTAAGCCCATCTAGAGAAGTGTATTTGTCAACTCCTCCTGTGCCGGCTTTTCTGATATCCTCCGAAACGGGTTCCGCACCAAAAATTTCTCTGTAAACGTGATCGTCCTTTGCTGCTAAATCATCCAAACGAGTTTGCATTTCAATTGATTTTTTCTCCAGAAGCTGTACGTGAAGTTTAAAATCCGCATTCTCTCGTTGAAGATCTTCAGTGTCTTGTCCGCTTAGCGCATAAGAAGCACTAATTGACCCAATCACAACAGCTAATGAAACTACTCCTAAAACCTTTGCAGCGATAGCCCAAAAATTAGTGGAAACTTTTTCGTATTCAAGAGTTTCTTTATTAAATCTAAATTTCGCTTTTGTCATTGTATTTTTGCCGTTTTAAAAGCAAGCAAATATAATTTTTTTGTACCAATAACAACAGACCCGATCAAAACACGATGACCGCAGCAGACGTTAGACGACAATTCCTTGAATTTTTTAGACAAAAAGGCCACAAAATAGTAGAATCTGCGCCAATTGTGGTGAAAGATGATCCCACTTTGATGTTTACCAACGCGGGAATGAATCAATTCAAGGATATTTTTCTTGGGGATAAGGTGGCAATCGAAAAACGCGTTGTAGACACTCAAAAGTGCCTTAGAGTTAGTGGTAAGCATAACGACTTGGAGGAAGTAGGTGTCGATACATACCATCATACCATGTTTGAAATGCTGGGCAACTGGTCTTTCGGTGACTATTTTAAGGAAGATGCCATAAACTGGGCTTGGGAGTTACTCACAGACGTATATAAGTTGGATAAAGATAGATTGTACGTGTCGGTTTTTGAAGGTGATAGCAGTGAGGGATTGGCATTAGATAATGAGGCCAAAAAATTATGGCTTAACCATGTAAAGGAAGACAGAATTATCCTCGGGAATAAAAAAGATAATTTTTGGGAGATGGGTGAGACAGGTCCTTGTGGTCCTTGTTCAGAAATACATGTTGACTTGCGTTCTAATGCAGAAAGAGCCTCGATAGATGGTGCAACCTTAGTAAACGCAGATCATGACCAAGTAATAGAAATTTGGAATTTGGTGTTTATGCAATTCAACCGCAAGGCTGATGGAAGCCTAGTTAATTTGCCCGCACAGCATGTTGATACAGGAATGGGTTTAGAGCGACTAGTAAGAGCAATTAATAGTCAAAAATCAAATTATGACTCTGATCTTTTTATGGATACCATCCAAGAATTAGAAAAGATAAGTACTATAAAATACGGTAACGACGAGCAGATTGATATCGCTTTTAGAGTAATTGCGGATCACCTCAGAGCTGTATCGTTTGCCATAGCAGATGGTCAATTGCCAGACAATAATGGAGCTGGATATGTGATTCGCCGAATCCTCAGAAGATCAGTACGGTACGGGTATAGTTTTTTAGGCTTGGAAAAACCATTTATGAAGGACTTAGTTCCTGCATTTGTGGCCAAATTTCAGGATGTATTTCCTGGTTTAGCGGAGCAAAAAGACTTTCTTCTTAAGGTTATAGAACAAGAAGAAAAATCGTTTTTAAATACCTTAAACAAAGGCCTAAAACTATTTGATGAATACTCTTCAAAAGGGACTGAAAATGTAACGGGTGAAAATGCATTTGAACTTTATGACACATTTGGATTTCCCATAGATTTAACACAACTTCTAGCCAAGGAGAATAACGTAGAAGTTGATATTGAAGGCTTTAAAGCCGCCCTTCAACAGCAAAAAAATAGAAGCCGTGCAGATGCTAAAAAAGAATCGGGTGATTGGATAGTTTTAGCAGAAGACGAGCGCGAAGAGTTTGTAGGTTATGACTATTTAGAATCGGATGTGAAAATTACCCGATACAGGGAGGTTATCGTTAAAGGTAAAAAGCAATATCATTTGGTTCTAAATCTAACTCCTTTTTATGCGGAAAGCGGAGGGCAAGTGGGAGACAAAGGCTTGCTTACGGGTACTATGGATGACGAAAAAATTAGTGTTATCGATACTCAAAAAGAAAATCAGCTAAGTATACAAATTACAGAGCAACTTCCTGCTAATCTCGATCAAGAGTTCAGTGCGAAAGTCAATGCGGAGAAAAGAACCGATACCACCCAAAATCACAGTGCAACGCACCTGTTACAAGCTGCGTTAAGACAGGTTTTAGGTGATCATGTTGCTCAAAAAGGATCTCTGGTAAATGAGAAAAACTTACGATTTGACTTTTCGCATTTTCAAAAAGTAGAAAAAGCAGAAATTCTTCAAATTGAAAATATAGTAAATGCAAAAATTCGAGAAGCTATTGCATTAGACGAGGCTAGAAATGTTCCTTTTGAAGAGGCTACCAAAGGCGGCGCAATGGCGTTATTTGGCGAAAAATACGGAGACACTGTTCGGGTTATTACGTTTGGAAAGGATTATTCGGTTGAACTTTGTGGGGGTTGTCACGTTAACAATACCGCTCAAATTGGCAGTTTTAAAATAATACACGAAGGCGCTGTAGCTGCTGGAGTAAGACGAATTGAAGCTATAACTGGGGCTAAAGCGGATGCTTTTGTTAAGGAAAAATTATCGCTTATGGAACAAATTAGCGCAGAAATGGGCAATCAGCAAGATCTGTTGAAAGCCGTTCAAACACTCCAAAAAGAAAATGCTGAATTAAGGATTAAATTAGAAACATTTGAAAACGCTCAACTGGGTAAGATAAAAGGGGATTTGTTGAAATCAATGAAGTCTTCCCAAGGCATTAACAGCATTATACAAATCATACAAGTTAGCAATGCTGGTCAGGCAAAAGACTTGGCATTTCAGCTAAAGGAAGAGGTTGAAAACCTCTTTTGTGTATTGCTGGCAGACATAGATGGTAAGCCTAGTATTAGTATTATGATCAGCGATAGTCTGATTAATGAAAAGGGATACAACGCAGGAAATCTAATACGTGATTGGGCTAAAGAAGTTAAAGGCGGCGGTGGTGGTCAGCCCTTTTTTGCACAAGCCGGAGGTACAGAGCTAAGCGGATTGCCCAATGTAAAAAAACGTGCAGAGGCATTTATTGCCTAGTTCCGATTTGTTTCACAAAATCTTTTGATTTAACCTTTACGTTCTTTAAGTGAAGAGGATAGGACCTAAATTTACAGGCTTACGCATAATCAAACTAAACCTTATTTTTGTACTGCTTTAAACATGTTAAAAAACGATAAATACGAAGTAATTGTGGGCTTGGAGATTCATTCTCAATTACTCACGAAATCTAAAGCTTTTTGTTCAGACCAAGTGGCTTTTGGTGAGCCTGCCAATACATTGGTTAGCCCCATAAGTTTAGGCCACCCAGGTACTTTACCTGTTCACAACAAGGAGGCCGTAAATATGGCGATTATGTTGGGTCTTGCGTGTGACTGCGATATAACGGAATACAATACATACGACCGTAAAAATTATTTTTATGCGGATTTGCCCAAAGGATATCAGATAACACAACTTGGGACTCCTATTTGTCTAAATGGTAAAGTAGAAATCACCCTACCAGGTGGCCAAACTAAAGTAATAAATTTAACCCGTATTCATATGGAGGAGGATACAGGAAAAGGTCTTCACGACTTGGATATTGAAAACACCTTAATGGACTACAACAGAGCTGGAACGCCGCTAGTAGAAATTGTGACCGAACCTGATTTTAGAAGTGGAGACGAGGCGTACGCATTTCTTTCTGAGATACGAAAGTTAGTTAGGTATTTAGGTGTTTGTGACGGCAATATGGAAGAAGGAAGTCTTCGTTGTGATGCGAACGTTTCCATCAGACCTATTGGGACAACAGCATTTGGAACCAAGGTAGAAGTGAAAAATATGAATTCTATGACGAATGTTAAAAAAGCCATAGAGTACGAATTTGAACGTCAATGTAAAATGGCCGATGCGGGTGAAGAAATACATTCAGAAACGCGAAATTTTGATGCACTCAAAGGAACTACGTTTAGTATGAGAAGCAAAGAATTGGTAAATGATTATCGCTTTTTCCCGGAACCCGACTTACCTCCTTTGGTGGTAAGCCAAGAATGGATATCAAATGTAAAATCGGCAATGCCGGCCTTGCCTAAAGAATTATACAATAAGTTTAATACTGAGATGGGACTTGGAGATTATGATGCATCAATTCTCACAGAAAGTAGAGATATAGCGGAGTATTTCTTAGCCATTTGTGAGCATACACAAAATTATAAAGCTGCAGCTAACTGGACGATGGGTGCGGTTAAAAATTGGGTAAATAGTAATGCGTCTCATATTCACGTTTTCCCTATATCTGCGGCAACTATCGCGGAGCTTGTTTCGTCTATCGATGAAGGTGTGATTAATTTCAGTATAGCAGAACAGCAGGTTTTTCCAGCATTGCTAATTAATCCTTCTCAAAAAGTAAGTGAGATAATTGCGAATCAAAATCTAGCATTGATGGATGATGATGATGCACTGCAAACATGGGTCAACGAGGTTTTAGCTGAGTTTCCAGATAAGGTTGCAGAGTATCGCGCGGGTAAATCAAATCTTATGGGATTATTTATTGGTCAAGTGAAAAAGAAATCGAGTGGTAAAGCAGATCCCAAAAAGACTAATGACCTGCTAATAAAGTCACTAGCATAAACGGAACAACTATTGCATAGTCAAAGAAAAATAAAATGAAAAAAATAAATATACGAAACATATTTCTTGCCGTTGGCATTGTGGGCTTATCCATTGTCTTTGTTTTTGCAGGTGAGTTGGGAGTAAATGGTAAGGGCTACAGTATTTCTGCGCAAACTAATCTCGAGGCAAATACACTAGTTATTCTAAGTAAAATTACGGATACCAAGTTAGAAAATGTAGACACAGTGCTCGTTTCTGAAAAGGGAGTGTTTAACTTGGAAGGAATAGCATCTGATGAGAGTTTATTGTACTACATTACCTTTGGCACGACCCAGCCTCCAGGCATTCCTATAATCTTAGAAAATGGAGCAAGGGTAAATATGAACATAACCAAGGATGTTTCGTACAATTTAGAAATGACAGGTGGGAAGTACAATAGTCATATGGTCAAACTTTTCAAAATCTATACTGGATATGAGGATAAAATGGCTGCATTTAACAATGAAGTGTCTAAAATTGATCCAGCTTCAGCCACTGAAGAATTAAGAGCGGAGACAAGTGCTCGCTACAATACGTTGATGCAAGGTAGATCAACGGATATCCAGAATTTTATTGCAAATGAAGATGCTTCGCCCGCAACTTATTTTGCAATTAAGTATTTGTTCAATCAGCCTGAACCAAAATTAGTAATTTTGGGTAGCAAAGTAATGTCTGCACAATTGCCTAATTCTTCTTATACCTCAAATTTGGTAACCTTGGCAAATAGCTACGGGCCAACCATAGAAGGCGCGATGGCTCCTGAAATCAATCTAAAAACTCCAGAGGGGAATACCCTGGCACTATCATCACTTAGGGGAAAAGTAGTCCTAATAGACTTTTGGGCTAGCTGGTGTGGTCCGTGCAGAAAAGAAAATCCAAATGTTAAAATCATTTATGACAAGTATAAAGACAAAGGATTCGAAATATATGGAGTGTCGCTTGATAACAATGGCGACCAATGGAAAGCTGCAATTGCAAAGGATGGGCTAGGATGGAAGCATGTGAGTGACCTCGGCGGATGGAAATCTAGCGCAGCGCAACTTTATCAAGTTCATTCAATTCCACAGACTTTTTTATTGGATAAAGAAGGACGAATTGTAAAATCTGGTTTCAGAAGCCATGAACTAGAAACCTTATTGCAAGAATTACTAGACTAGTGTATAAAGTTCTTCTATTTGGCCT